>CAMHEN010000118.1 GCA_946184165.1 uncultured Clostridia bacterium
TCTTGCGGTGGGCCTCGGTGGTGTAGCGGCTTCCCTCATAGTAGGTGTTGGTCTCGATGATGGTGGCCTCGGGCAGGCGATTCTCGATCAGATTCTTTACCCAGGGGCGGGGAATGATGTTGGGGCCTTCCGCCTCGCCGGTATGCAGCTTGATGGCGACCTTGCCGCACAGAACGGACGCCACGCGGTCATAGATCTTCTGCATCCCCGCCTCGGACAGATCGCGGGTGAAGAACACAACGGAGCTCTCGCCCGTGCGCTCCTCATAGGGGACATATTTGTTGCCGTCCTTGCCGGGAACAGGTTTTGTCGTACTCATGCTAATTCCTCCTTGGTCAGTTGTAAAACAAGCGGTCTTCTCTTGCTATGTTTTATAGTTTAGCATACCGCAGCCGGAATTACCAGACTAATTCTTTATGCCCGGCCCCCCGAAAAAGATTTTGCAAAAGTCCTTGACAAGACGGGACGGCTGTGGTATAAACATATCAACCCGATAGGATAGTTCTTTCGAAAAGCAGGAGATGGTTTTATGTTGCATTTTTATCGGCGATGTCGCCTCCGGTGATCGTATCATTCCCGGTTCATACATAAAATATCAATCAGGAGGTAAACATCATGTCTCATATCTATACATCCGCCGACCAGCTCATCGGCAAGACTCCCCTGCTGGAGCTGACCCATATTGAAAAGAAGGAAGCCCTCGAGGCGACTGTCCTTGCAAAGCTCGAGTACTTCAACCCCGCCGGTTCCGTCAAGGACCGCATCGCGAAGGCCATGATCGACGATGCCGAGGCGAAGGGTCTCCTGAAGGCGGGCTCCGTCATTATTGAGCCCACCTCCGGCAACACGGGCATCGGCCTTGCCTCCGTCGCGGCGGCGCGGGGCTACCGCATCATCATCGTCATGCCCGAGACCATGAGCGTGGAGCGACGCCAGCTCATGAAGGCTTACGGGGCCGAGCTGGTGCTCACCGAGGGCGCCAAGGGCATGAAGGGTGCCATCGCCAGGGCGGAGGAGCTCGCAAAGGAGATCCCCGGTTCCTTCATTCCCGGCCAGTTTGTCAATCCTGCGAACCCCGCGATCCACAAGACCACCACCGGGCCGGAGATCTGGGAGGACACCGACGGGAAAGTGGATATCTTTGTGGCGGGCGTCGGAACCGGCGGCACGATCACCGGCGTCGGCGAATATCTCAAATCTCAGAACGCCGCTGTCAAGGTCGTGGCGGTGGAGCCCGCCGGGTCCCCGGTGCTCTCCAAGGGCACGCCCGGCGCCCACAAGATCCAGGGCATCGGCGCGGGCTTTGTCCCCGAGGTGCTCAACACCGGCGTCTACGATGAGATCATCACCGTGGAGAACGAAGACGCCTTCGCCGCCGGAAAGCTGATCGGCAAGTCCGAGGGCGTGCTGGTGGGCATCTCCTCCGGGGCCGCGGTCTGGGCTGCGATCCAGCTTGCGAAGCGCCCGGAGAACAAGGGAAAGACTATCGTAGCCCTTCTGCCCGACACCGGCGACCGCTATCTCTCCACGCCGCTCTTCGCGGATTAAAAGTCGCAGGGGCTGTGAAAAATGTCCCTTATCTTGGATACGGAAACACCAATGCTGTATGGGCCGACGCCCTCGGCGGCCCGCGCGCTACAGCCTTAAATAGAGCAAACAGCCCCCAGTGAAAACGTACTTTGTTACGAATTCGCCGGGGGCAATTCATATTTCAGGCTTTTCATTGCCGGGCCGCCGAGGGCGTCGGCCCCTGCTTTTATCACTCAGGTTTTCTGTTCCGTCACTGGATATACACAATGGCGGTTTTGCGGAAGGCGGAGATCAGGATCAGCACGCCGCTGTAGAACAGGCCCGAGGCGTAGACCCAGGTCAGGTGCCTCATGTCCCGGCGGACGATCCCGAAGGCGACCGCAAGCGCCGCGAAGCTGATATTCAGGATTCCCTTCGCCAGGTTCAGCCGCCAGGATGCGGCCTGGAAGCGCCTGGCCTCGAGAGCGCGCATGATGTCCACAGCTCCGGAGAAGGCGTTGAGGCCCAGGAGATAGAGGGCGATCATGAGATCCGCCCGCTGGGTGATGGACAGGGTGAAGATCCCGAAGTCCAGCAGGATCACGCCCTTGTATAGAATGCTGCGCCCGTCCACCATGTGCCGGGCCATCGTGAAATAAAACACCATCGCCTGGAACCCCTGCAAGATCAGGGAAAAACCCAACAGCAGCAGCACCAGCTCATACCCGTCATCCTCCAGCAGGAGCATGAGCGCCGCAGCTCCCATGTAACCGAGTGCGGCAATGAACTTTTGTACGCGCTGGGCAGCACTCATTTATCTCTCTCCTCTCTGATGAACGCAAGCAGCTTCCGGTAATCACCGATGCCGCGAAAGCCCTTCTCCCCGAAGTCCACGGAGAAGCCCGCCAGGAGACTGCCGGAGCGGAAGATGCGGTTTGTCACCATGCTCTTCTGCGCCATGGCGGCGAGGAAGAAGCGGCCGAGGAAGGTGTGATCCTTATCCTCGGGTGCGGCGCTGCGATACGCCTCCTCATACTTCTGCAGGTCAAAATCCTCCAGCTCGCAGCCCGCGATCTTTTCGCCCAGGGCCTTCCAGTCGGCGCAGGCGTCAAGCTGGCGCCTGTTCAAGATTGCGCGGATCTCACTCTCCCAGGGCGCGGCCGCCTCTGTCGCATAGGTCGAGAGCTTGAATTCCTCTTCCCCGCCGCGCAGGATCTGCATGGCGTAGACCATCTGGCAGAAGGCGAGGTAATATTCCCTCGGGTTGTCCTTGAGGATCTCCTCATACTCCCCCCAGGCGGGCAGATACCGATAGCGGGCAAAGCTGTAGTCCGGCAGATGTCCCGCACGGCCGTGGCCCAGGTTCATGATGGTATTCTCGCTGGGCTGGTAGACGCTGTTGGAGTAGATACCCTGCTCCAGATCGTCCGGCGCACCGGGGCTGTGGCGAAAACGCACGGGGCGCTCCCGCTCTGGATCGGAGAGGAGCTCATAAAAATGCGGGCCCGTGTTGTTGATGACGAGGGACGGCGTGCCCGCAAAGCCGCTGTGGGCCCAGGTGTCCGCCAGGATGTGCATGGCGATGCCGGCAGCCTGGGTACCCCGGCCCCGGGCGAGCTCCACGGTCTCCTTCACAAGCGCCCCGTTGGGCTTGCAGATGAGGCGATACTTGTTGCGGTAATGGCGGGAGGCCTTCCTCACCTCGGCGCCGAGATCATAAGGCAAAAAATGGAAGGACGCCCAGATACGGGTGATATCCTGCAGGCCGGGCAAGTCGGTCCTGGCCTCCATGAGCTCGAGCTGGAGCTGGGTGGTGGCGGCGGACCCGGGGCCCTTGACGCGGGCGAGGAAGGTCCGCGAGCACAAGTCCACGAGCTGGGCGCTGTAGCAGATCTCCATGCTGTCCCCGTGGGACCAGCCTGCGATGCGGGCGGCGCAGTAGGTGGCGTGGTAGTGAAAATCCTTCTGCATCCCTACACCTCCCCGAGGCGCTTTTTAAGGCGCTTGACCTTCCGCGCGGCGAAGGCCAGCTCCCCCGTGATGCACATGGAGGTGCCCTCCACGACGAGAGAGGCGAACATGTCAAGAATGGACTCCTCTGTGAAATCGTGGTTAGGCAGATACAGCAGCGCCAACAGGAACAGGACCGTCTGGACAGCAAAAGCGATATATGCGGCGATCATATAAAGGGATCCCTTGCGCTTGCCAAGGCCCTCCGCCCTGGCGGAGAGTCCCAGCCACAGGCGGAAGCTCATCACGATCATCATAAACACCGCGACGATGAGCAGAGCCAGAAGCAGCTCGGGCACGGTGAGAGTCGCCAGCGAGGCCCCGACGTCCTCGTCCGGCGCGAGGAGCATGATCAGAAGCGGCTTGAGCGCAGCCCAGAGACCGAAGGCGATCACACCGCTGCCGAGACTGCGCAGCGTGCTCTGCTGCCGTCTCAGTTCTTTTTCCAATGTGGGATCTGCCACGGGGATCATACTTCGTCCGCCATCTCGGCCACGATCGCACTCAGGTCCAGCTCGCCGAAGCGGCCGACCTTTTCCGGGTACTTCTCCTTGTAGGCGAGGATGATGTTCTTCAGCATGGTCTGCTGCACGATCTCCCCGTCCCCGGTCAGGACGCAGAAGAGCTCCCGGTTGTTCATCTCTCTGAGTGATTTCATCCTGTGATCCCTCCAGTTTTAGATGCAATTACACAGCTTTGTTTTAGGGGCGGCTGTTCCGTTATTTGAGCGGCAGGGTAAACTTCTGCTTTTTCCCGCCGCTGCGGTAGGTGACAGTGAGCTTTCGCGGGGTAGCCCTGATCTTTGTCACGCAGCTTCGGTCCAGGGCCTCGATGCGCCCGTAGATCCTGCGCTTTTTCTCATCATAGGCGCCCACGTTGTCGGAGGTGAAGAGCACCCCGCCGAAGAGGGCGTTGACCGTGGCAAGCAGCTCCCGCTCTTTGGGCGTGAGGCGGATGTTGTCGTCCCGCAGGAGGAACACGTCCGGGTCATTGCGAAAGGCTCTTCCGTCCAGATGGCGGCGGAAGACGGTGTTGAGGATGGTGTTGCGGGTGGAGGGCACCTCCCGATGGAAGGGGCGAAGCTGCAGATCCCCCAGCCAGTTGAGGGACATGTCGCAGCCGATGCGGCAGTAGTCCACCATCCCGAAGGCCGGGGCCAGCGGCACCCCGCAGCCGAGAATCAGGGCGTCGCCCGCAAGCTCCCGCAGAAGGCGCATCCCGTCATACATGACCTGGGCCCGTGTCTTGTCTCTTCTCGGGATGAGGCAGCAGGCATAGAGGAAGTCGAGCTTCAAAAGCCCGTAGCCCCAATCGCGCACCACGGTGTCGAAGACCTCTTTCAGATAGGCGCGCACCGCGGGATGGTAGATATCGAGCCCGTAGAAGCCGGACCAGTTGCACCCGCCCGGCTGGGGTTTTCCGTCTTCATCCCGCAGAAGCCAGTCCGGGTGCTCTTTTACCAGGATCGACTTCTTCTCCGCCGCGAAGGGGGCGAGCCAAATGCCGGGCATCATGCCGGCCTCCCGGATCAAATCCGCGGCCCGCTTCATGCCGTGGGGGAAGCGCTCATTCGGAACGAGCCAGTCGCCCACCGCGTTTTCATACCCGTCGTCGATCTGAAAGACGTCAGGCAGTTTATTCGAGCCCGCGAAGCCCCGGAGGTCCTTCTCGATGGACTCCTCGCTGATGTTCTCATAGAGATTGTACCAGCTTGTATAGCCCGTGAGGCGCCTGCCCCTGGCGGGGGGGACGTTCAGAAGGCGGAAGTATTCGTCGAAGACCGCGTCCTCCGTGCCGCGGAGGATCACAAGATCGAAGACCGTGTAGTCCCCGCTGAAGCAGTGTCCGCGGCAGTCCTTTTCCAGCGTGACGGTGTTGCCGTTCGTATCGAAGCGCAGGACCGTAAAGCCGCTCTCCTCCGCGAGGGAGCCGAAAAGTGTGAGCTCCTCCCCCCGGCGCACGTAGCCGTAGGTAAAGCCGTGCTGCTGCCCGCGCTTTTGACCGTAGCGTACGAAGCGGTTGTCGCCGTAGCGGTCGAAGCTGTACTTTTTGACGAGCGCCTTCGGCACCCGGTCCAGGCTGTGCATGCGCCCTTTGACGCCGCGCTCCCGGCTGTCGGTCCAGGACTGATAGCCGTTTAAGTAGAGCATGTCGTTTTTTTCAAAGGGGAAGCCGAAACGGAGGCTGATTTCGGAAAGCTCTGTCTCCCCCTCGCTCCTGAGGCGAAGGGTGATACGCTCCCCGCTCTCCTGCAGATCCCAGCGGAGGGGCCCGGCCTCGCCGCTGCCGGAGGTCTCACAGGAGAAGCCCGCGGCTTTGATCCGGAGCGTGCTCATGCCTTCTTCCCTTTCAGCTCCTCGATCTTTGCGAGGATCATTTTCTCATTGTACAGGAGGAACAGGCAGGCACCGATCACGCAGGTGACAAAGGCCGCCACGGCGGTGGCGCGGTAGCTGCCCTTGGTGCCCGCAACAGTCATGGAGGTGAAGACCACCATGGCGAGGGCCTGGCCCATCTTGAAGGCGAAGGTGCGGGCGGCAAAGAACATGCCGCTGCGGTCCTCGCCGGTCTCCAGTCTCGAGAGCTCCGCCACGTCGGCCACGCAGGCCTGGGGCAGGATGCCGAGGATCGCCATGGGCACCGCGGCGCAGACGGCCACGATGAAGCCCCAGTAGAGGCCCTTGCCGCAGAGGGACGTGATGAGGAAGACCACGGCGTAGGCGAAAAAGCCCGTGACGATGAGCTTTTTCTTGCCGAGCTTCGGGGCGAGCTTGTTCACCACCGGGTAGAGGCAGACGGAGATGAAGGTCATGGTGGCGGTGAGGACGAAGGTCCAGGTGTCCTCGATCTCCATGAGCTTGGTCTCATAGAAGGCAAGGCCCGTCTGGAAGAGGGTCAGGGCGAAGAAGTAGATGACGTCCGAGTAGACAAAGCGCCGGAACTGCCCGTTCTGGAAGGTCTTCAGGAGGGAGGAAAAGGCCGCCGTCTTGCTGGGTCTGGAGTCGATGTAGTCGCGCTCCTTGATGTAGAGGGAGGGCACCAGCATCGCGATGCAGGCGAGAGCCGCCATGACGGCCACCGCCATGCGCACGGAGCCCGCCTGGCCGAAGGCGCCCTGGAGCATCCCGGCCACGTTCGGCAGCATGAAGGAGATGGACTGGCCCGCGATGAAGGTAAAGGAGATGTACGTTGAGACGTTGATGCGGTGCTCCTGCGTGTCGCCGAGCTCGGCAATCAGCGCGTTATAGGGCGTGCAGAAGATGGTCATGAAGAGGTAGAAGACCATCAGCAGGCAGAAGAGGATGGTGTCGTTTGCGGCGACGGAGCCGGTCTGCGGCAGGGTGAAAAGGCCGATGGTCACGAGGGCGAAGGGGATGGCGATGGCCTTCATGAAGGGGATGCGGCGGCCGCCCTTGTAGTTGGAGCGGTCGGACCAGCCTGCGATCAGGGGGTCGGTGATCGCATCGAAGATGCGGCCCACGGCAAGCACCAGGCCGAAGAGCGTGAGCTTGAAGAGGATGGGGTTCTGGGTAATGCCGGAGGCGAAGATGCCGGTGTTGGGGTTCTGGGCGTCGGGACTGCCGGTGTAGTAGTAGACCATCCAGTTGGTGACGATGCCGGAGAGAAGGCTCCAGCCGAACTGCCCCACGGCAAAGATCCACAGCAGCTTGTTGGTGATCGGTTTCTTCTGCATGATGTTTTCTCCCTTTGATTTGGTTTTTTATATACATACCCTCTCCGCCCCAGTTTGCGAACTGGGGCACCTCTCCCAGAGGGAGAGGCAAGGGCCCTTGGCTCCCCCTCTGAGGGAGCTGTCAGCAACGCTTGCGGCGATGACTGAGAGGGTTACTTCCCAACCGCGAGCTTTACGGCCTCGTATGCGCCGTTGTAGATGCCGGCGTTTTTCGCCCGGAGGATGCCGCGGCAGAGGGCGGGGAGGATCTCGTCCCCGTCGGTGATCTCGTCGAGCATCGCCAGCACCTCTTCCGTCTTCTCGCACTCATAGGTGCCGTCGCCGACCTCGGCAGCCCTGATGGCGCCCCACATCTCATGCCCGCCGACGCGGTGGATCATGATCTTCGGCACAGGGTAGAAGCTCAGTTCGCTGGGCTTTGTGAGCAGTACGTCACACACGCGCATAAGAAGATTGGTCACGTACACGGCGGCGAAGATGTCCTTGTGGCAGAAGACCTGCACGCCGCGGATGTTCTCGTCCTT
>CAMHEN010000119.1 GCA_946184165.1 uncultured Clostridia bacterium
AGCATGACGGCGAGGTACTCTTTTGCAAAATGCAGCGTGGCTGTGAGATCCAGATTCTCTTCTCCCGGATGGAGGAAGAGGGAGATCAGCGTATCTCCACAGGAGAGGAAAACGACGAGGCAGGCCAGCACCGCGAAGAGGGCAAACCACAGCTTGAAGCGAACGGTGCTGCGCAGGCCCTCCTGATCGCCCTTGCCGTAAAACTGGGCGGTAAAGATCCCGGCTCCGGCAAGGCCACCGAAGATGCAGAGATTATAGACGAAGAGCAGTTGGTTCACGATGGCGACGCCGGACATGGGTTCGGTGCCCACCTGTCCCACCATCAGATTGTCCAGGAGGCTCACAAAGTTGGTGATCAGCTGCTGAATGAGGATGGGGACCATGACGGCGGAAAGGCGCCGGTAGAAGGCCCGGTCGCCGATATAAGAGCGAAAACGCATGGCAGACTCCAGATGAACGGTATTTGCGGGAACGGTTCAGATATACCTGTCTCCCCGGGAGAGATGGCGGACAAGGCCGACGGAAACCAGGAAGAGACCGGCCACAAAGGGCAGGAAAAGCCAGCCGTATTCCAGCAGCCTGGTGGAGGCGATGAAGTCATAGGCCCCGTGAAGCAGGCAGGGCACCAGGAAGGCCAGGAAGCGGAGCCAGAGGCTCTTTTGCCGTTTTCCGGAGAGGGCCTCCCGCTTGGCAGCTCCGTACCAGGCGCCCATAAAGACGCCGAAGCAGGCATGGCCAGGCACGGCGGTGAGGGCGCGGGCGATGGCCGTGCCGAAGCCGTAGGCCAGAACATAGCGGATATTCTCCCACAGGGCAAAGCCCAGGGAGAGAAAAACGGCATAAACCACGCCGTCGAAGCAGCAATCAAATTCCGATTCGCGCCAGGTGCGGCGGTGGAGCAGAAGGAATTTGAAGCCCTCCTCCGAGACGGCCACCACGCCGAAATACAGCAGCGCGTCATAGATCACAGAGTTTTGGGCCGCGACTGCTTGGGTGTTTTCGGCCCAGCGGAAGCTCCAGACAAGATTTTGGTTGGGACGGAAGAGGCGCTGGAGCAGCAAGATGCCCAGCTGTTCGGAGAGGGCGGCCAGTTCTGTTGCCACAACACCCCAAAGGACAAGGCTGATGAGCAGGGAGAGGGGCTCCTTCTCCAGCCGGTCCGCCCGGTATACCTGCACCAACAGAAAAACAGCAGGGATCACGGCAGCCAGGATCAGAATCAGATTCACGAAGCACTCCCCTCCTTTCGGGTATGGACGATATTGTAGATGGTTTTGGCCTCGGTGTCAATGGGAAGGATGAAGCAGAACGCCGGGGAAAGCGAGCGAATCGCATGCGATCAGTCTTCCCAGAGCCAATGCAATTATCCATTGGAAGCGTCTCTGGCCGGGAAGGGAATGGGCGGCGATGCGGACATGGACGCGAAGAGAGCCAAACCCTCCGTCTCCGACGCGGGCGTCAGCGACACCTCCCCTTGCTCTGGGGAGGCAAGTGCGGAGGGAAAGATCCTTCGGCTTCGGCTTCACCTGCACTGAGGATGACAGGGGTGGCGGGAGAGGCGGACTGCCACACCAGTGACATTGGACACTTAAGTGAGTCTCCAAATCTTTGATTTGGCTAAGACGAACTTGCACCCGTGGCGGGTTCTCAATGACAGGCGGGAAGCAACAGCGGGACGGAATGTGGTATTATCCATGCTGCAGGAGGCGGGATGATACGGTTTTTCGTCTGCATACACACGAACAGGCCCTCCGGATGTTCCGGAGGGCCTGCATTTTTTATGGGTCTGGAAGGAAAGGCGCAAGACTCTTTCAGGCAGGCTCGCCTACCAGCAGCTTGCGGAAAAGCATCAGATCCAGGGATGTGACATTCCCGTCGCCGTCCAGATCGGCGGTGGCCGGATCGATGTTCACAGGTTCGCCGGCCAGATACTTGAGGAAGCGGACCAGGTCCAGAACGTCGGCAGTGCCGTCGCTGTTGGCGTCACCGGGGACGGGCGGCGTGAGAGGCACCGCCTCGACCTTTGTGACCTTAAAGCCCCAGGCGCTGCCGCTGTCATCGCTGACAAGGCGGAGCTTCACACTGTTGCCGGGGACCTCCACGGTCTGGCCTGCCAGCGCAGTTCCGGTGTATTTGCCGATCTGATTTCCTGCACCGTCGAAGATATAGAGGAAGTCGAACTCATCCTCGATCTCCGTGCGCTCATCGAAGGTGAGCAGCAGCTTTGCCGCGCCTTCGGCGCGGTAGAACCAGAAATCGCCGAAGTTGTCCGCGTAATCATGCTCGCTCTCCAGCTCTTCGGGCGTGGCGCAGATCACCGCACTGTTGGTGACCGTGACGGTGCACTTCGCGCTGGCGCCGTTGCCGTCCAAGGCAGTGGCCATAATGGTGGCGGTGCCCTTCTTCAGGGCGGTGACCAGACCGTTTTCGTCCACCGCTGCGACGGTCTCATCGGAGCTGCTCCAGCGATAGGTCTGCAGATAGGCGTCGGAGGGATTGACGCGGGCGGTGAGCTGGACGGTCTCCAGCGCCTCCAGGGTCGCAGTGCTGCGGTTGAGGGAGATGGAGGTGACGGGCTGGACCACCGTGACCTTGCAGCTGGCGCTCTTGGAGCCGACAACCAGCTTGATGGTGGCGGTGCCGACAGCCAGGGCCTTCACCGTGCCGTCCTCCGCGATGGTTGCCACAGAGGTGTTGCCGGACTTCCAGGAGACCGCGTCGGTAAAGTTCTCCGGGTCCACGGTGAAGCTGAGCTTGGCGCTCTTCCCCTTGTAGAGCTGAAGCGTTGTCTCGCTGAGGGTTACCGAGGCGGCGTTGACCTCCCGGCCCACAAACTTGATGCTGTTGTCGTTGGCATAGGTCTCGGCATAGGTCCCGGGCACGCCGTAGATGGTGAGCTTGTCATAGTAGCTGAAGGAATCGGTGCTGATGGTTGTGGTGGCCCGGGGGATGGTGATCTCCTTGAAGAGGACGCAGTCCTTGAAAGCCTTGGCGCCGATGCTGCTGACGCGGTAGGGCAGCACGATGCTCTCCAGTACGTCGCAGTGCTCAAAGGCGGAGTCCGGGATCGCGGTGATGCCCTTGCCGAGCTTCACATCCTTCAGCGCGTCGCAGTCGTAGAAGATCTGGGAGCCGAGGGAGGCCACAGAATCTGGGATCGTGACGGCTGTCAGGGCATCGCAGTTGGAGAAGACAGACGAACCGAGAGAGGTCACGGAATCCGGGATGCTGACGCTGGCCAGCGCGTCGCAGTCAGCAAAGGCGTTATCCCGTACAATTGTTACCTTGCTCGGGATCTCAACAGTAGTCAAAGAATCGCAGTTTTTAAAGGCAGCCCCCCGAATCTCCTTTGTTAATTCCGGAATCGTAATGGCTTCCAGCGAGATACAGCCTTGAAAGGTTCCCTCCTCAATCGTTTCTCTATTTGATGGTAGTTTTGCACTCTTTAGCGCTTCGCAGCTATTGAAAACATAATTCCCCATTACAGATACACTATCCGGAACAATCACGGAAACAAGGGCGGTAACGGCAAACGCACTTCCGCCAATTTCTGTGACCTGGTCGGAAAGGCTGATTTCCTCCAAAGCATCACAGTAGCGGAATGCATTTGTCCCAATAACGGAAACACTGTCGGGAATACTTACATTCCTTAAATGTCTGGCATACGATGCCATATATCCGGGTATTTCTTTCAAACCATCCTCGAACACCAGTTCCTCAACATAGCTGTCTCCCAGAGGACCCGCACTACCATTATTGCCATCATCATAATTCCATGTCGAATCGACCTTTTTCAAGGATTTGGGGATTGTCAATGATGTTACACCTTTCGTTCCCTTAAGAACGAAGGTACCCAGGCTGGTCAAGTTTTTGGGAAGGCTTAAACTAGTCAAAGCAGTGATTTCAAATGCGGAGCCTTCAATTGTCACAACGCTATCCGGAATAGTAATCTCGGTCAGCGAATCGCAGTACCTAAACGCAGATGATCCGATTTTTGTTACAGTATCGGGGATCGAAACTTTTGTCATATGTCTTGCATATGCCGCCATATGTCCAGGAATCTCCGTTAATCCCTCTTCAAACACAAGTTCCTCAATATAACTTCCGCCAAGAGGGCCTGAGTTTCCGTTGTTTCCATCCCCGTAGTTCCACTTGACCTCCACTGACACTAAAGACTTTGGAACCATCAAATAAGTAACCCCTTTTGTACCACTCAAAAAGAACGCGCCGAGTGATTTTATGTATTTGGGGAGTGTCAAGCCAGTCAGTCCCATGTTTGCAAATGCATAGCTTCCTATTTTCGTTACGCTGTCCGGAATGTCGAGCTGTTTAATACTTGTGCAGTTATCAAAAGCCGAATCCCCGATGGTAATCACATTTTGCGGAATCACAATATACGGCAACGCATCACAATATCGAAATGCACATGGTCCGATGGAGGTAACTGTATCCGGCAATTGTACCTTGGTCAGATATCTCGCATATGCAGCAAGATAGCCAGGAATCGCAGTAATACCATCTTCAAATATCAGTTCCTCGATATAACTACCTCCAAGCGGTCCGGCATCCCCATTGTTTCCGTCCCCATAATTCCACGTACTGTTTACCTTTTCGAGGGTCTTTGGAATCGTCAGAGACGTAACTCCTTTCGTTTGTGAAACGACAAAGAACCCAAGAGATTTTAAGCTTTTCGATAAGGTCAAATCCGTCAGAGATGTAGAAGCAAATGCATAATTGCCTATAATTTCCACAGAATCCGGCATTTCAATCAATCGAAGACCGGAACAGCCTTCGAAAGCAGAATTGCCAATGCTGGTAATCGTGTCCGAAACAACAACAGATCCGATGACCTTGTTATTCTTGAACGCATCATTGCCAATGGCGACGACGGTATAGCCGTCGATAGTGGCAGGGACGCGGATGGAGGCCGCGCCGCCCTTGTAGCCGGTAATGGTGGCCTTCTCCTCTTTATCCAGAGTATAAGTCCAGATGACAACAGGTTCTCCGTTTGCGCCGGTATAGCTGCTCTCGGCATCCCGGGCGCCGGGATTGAAATAGCGAGAGCCGGGGTCTGTGTAGTAATTGCCGGGGTCGCTGCCGGTCTTTGTCTTAAAATCGTCTCCGCGGGTGCAGACCGGAACAAATTGCCCGTCCTCCCAATGATAATGCACCCGGATGGGGCTGTTGCGGGCGGTATAGATCTCCTCGGTCACCGAATAAGACTTGACATGGGGTACGCTGGCATAGGCGCCCACCTTTGCATACATCCAGCCCTCCAGATTCCTGCAGTGGTTGGGAGAACCAGTATCGTAATAGGCTTCCTTGATTCGGGCAACACCGCCCAAAGAAGCCCAGATGCTGGTATACATGACCTTGATATCCACAGAGGCGGAGGCCCTCATGCCCAGCTTTGCCGTAACGTCGGCGCTGACGGAAAAGCTATTCTTTGTAAAGCTTTTGATGAGGCGGAAGCCGCTTCCCTTGGAATAGCTCACACCGGCAATTAGAACACCCTGCCAGGTGAGAGAAAGGGTCCCTTCGATATCGTACTCAAGTGCAAGCGCAAGACTGCCCATGCCGTACAGGAAAGGAATGGAGCCGATTTCCAGGGTGCCGTCCGCACCGAGGCCGGTGAGGGAACCGGACACACTGGTATGGAGATAGGTATCGCCATGAAGCTTGATCACAAAATCCTTCTTGCTCTGGTTGACCTTGGTCTCCAGATAGATGTTGCTCATATTGGCGACCACGTGCGTCGAGAGCCCGCCGATGTTGAAAACCTTATCCAGATTGATCTGTTTCTGGGCTGTGCTGCCCTTGGCATTGGTGACGGTGTATGTGGTCGCCTCCACCTCCACCAGGACGCCGTCCGCTGTAACAAAGGACTGGGCGGGACTGGGCTCAAAGCCGGTCAGGTCAGCCGGGACCAGGCCCTCATAATCGATGTCCAGAACAGCGTCTTCCGTGCCGTCTGTCGTCGCGCTGACCTCATAGAAGCCGCTCTTCCGTTCCACAGAGAGGGCCTTCATCACGATGGGCAGTTCTCCGTAGTAAACAGCGAAAATATCACCGGCCTTCAGGGAGACAGAAGTATCATAAATACGCAACAGTTCGCCCTCGTCTTCCACCGCAGTGCCCATGGGGAAAACGATGACGGAATCGGCAAACGCGGCCTTGTTCTCATGATTGAGATCGATCTCGTCCCCGGTCAGGATCTGGGCAGCGTCTGCCAGCATGGTGTCTTTTTCCGCAAGGGTGATGGGACTCTCCGGCGCAAAGCGGCCGTCGATCAGGGCAAACCAGCCGCGATCCACCGCAAGCTGAGCTGCATAGGGATCGTCCAGTTCATCCGGAAGGGTGACGACAGCGTCCTCCTCCGGCTGGAAGCCCAGGCAGAAGTAAAGCGTAGAGGCCGCAAAATCGCGGGTGGCCGGATCGTCGGGGCGGAAGGGCTCGCCGGCCTCCAGATCCACAACGCCGAACTCCACCGCAACCATCAGGTCCCGGTAGCCCTCATCCGAAGCGCTGATGTCGCTGTAGTAATTATCGGGATAGTTGTCGGCATCCACCGTCATGGAAAAGGTGGAGACCAGGAGAGAGATCCATTGCATGCGGGTTACAGCCGGCGCGTCCGGATCATCCCCTTCGTCAGAGTTGTCTGCGTCTGTGTTCCCCACAGGGGAGATCGTGCCGGAATCCTCAGTCTCGTCCACGCCCTGGATCGTTCCTTCCCCGGGATCCGCCTCGGCATAGGCGGCAGGGAGCATACCCAGCAGGATCACAAGGCAGAGGAAAAGGGAGAGCAGCTTTTTTGCGGTTTTCATGTCGTCAAATCCTCCGTTTACTCAAGATAAGCGTTGAATCAGTTCAGCAGAAAAGGCGATGCGGAAGAAAGGTATATGATTGCACTTATTATATTATATAATAAATTCCTTTTCAGTCAACCGTAAAAGTATCGCATATGACAGCAAAACATGCGGAACAGATCGATGTATGGCAGAAAGCCAGTCTCTCCCTGTCCCGCATGACTTCTCACGGAAGGAGGCGCCATGAATGGCTCCCTGCAAAAGAACAGAGATATCGCTCCGCGGGGACCTCATCCGGCGTTTCGCGCCGCCTGTCCGCTTTGCGGTGCGCGGGGAAGGCATGAGGTCGGGCCATCAAGCACGCCAGCTCCGGCAATGGTGCTGAAAAGGTTTTTTCGCGGTTTGGGTACACACAAAGAAATCCCCGGGCCGAGGCCCGGGGATTGTTGCTTATGGATCCGGCGGGAGAGGGTCCCCTCCCCCGCTGGCTTGGCTCAGCCCCCTTGACACGGGGCTGCGGGATCAGGCGCCGAAGTAGGTCTCGGCCTCCTGACTGTAGAGCACCAGAGCCCGGA
>CAMHEN010000120.1 GCA_946184165.1 uncultured Clostridia bacterium
CAAAGCCTTCCCCGCGCACGGGGAAGGGGGACCGCTTGCGGTGGATGAGGTCCCCATATAAAAAACCAGGAGATCGCCTTTTGGCGTTCTCCTGGTTTTTACTGTATCTCCTGCTCCAGTCCCTCAAAAATCTCGCTGTCAAAAAACTCCCGCAGCGAGATCTCCAAGCCGTCACAGATTTTCTTCAATGTCACGATCCCCGGATTCTGGCTCTTCTCGTTGAGCAAACTATAGATCGTAGACGGCGGGATCCCCGCGTTGTTGGCCAATGCGTTCACTGCCAGATTTCTTTCCGCGCACAGTTGTACGATCCGTGCCGCTACCGCTCCCTTTGCGTTCATTTTCCCATCTCCCGTGTCTTGATGGAAAAATTCTACCCAATTGTACGATATATCGTGTGGGACATATCCCAAATCACGCAATTATCTGCTATAATTGCGATATATCCCACAAAGGGGGACTGCTGCCATGCCTTTGACCGGCTACGCCTATTTCGTTTCGCGCCCTCGCGTCTTTGCGGACCTGTTCCGCCCGCACCTGATCGAAGAGGAGCGCCCCTACCGCATCGTGAAAACCGTCACGCTTCCCGCTATCGACTACGATAATTTCATCACCGATCTGCTGGTTGACCGCCCCTTTATTGAGGCTTTTTCGCCTCTCTGTACCGCTCCGGGCGATTGCCTCCTGGTTCGCCCTTGCTTCCCCCTCGGGGGGAAGTCCCCAGTGCGCACACTGGGAGATAGGGGTCTTGTGCCTGATGGCATCCTTGTCATCCCCGGCGACGGCAGTTTTGTCGCCTCCGCGGCTTACTACCGGCGCTGAGCCATCACGTTCTCTGCGTGTTCTACTCATGCGAGTGCTTCGTTTTCCTTGCTATACCGCACGGAAAAGCTTATACTGGAGATGAATAATAGATGAATAATACATGTTACTTTTTTTAATGCTGATGTTCAAAGTCCTGTTTATTGGACACTAAATCCTATATATTGAACACATGAAGTTGTGTTCATCATCACCCCACAGGCAGTGGGAGAAGGGCGGAATCGTATGGCGGAATCCTATCCCTATCTTGCGCACAGCCCGACGGAGACACATCCTGAGGGCCAGACGCTGCAGGATCATCTGGAAAATGTGGCGCAACTCTGTGCATCCTTTGCTCGTCCCTTTGGCGGTGAACAGGATGGGCTTACCGCGGGTCGATATCATGACATCGGCAAGTTTTCCGAATCTTTTCAGCAGCGTGTTCGCGGCGGTGCCGAGCGGGTGGACCATTCCTCTGCAGGCGCTCTGCTGCTGTTTGAAAAAAGAAACCTCCCGGTCTCCATGTGTATCGCGGGCCATCACAGCGGCCTGATGGACGCGGGGACCCGCAATGATCTCTCCGGGACCTTTATGGCAAGGATACAAAACGCTAAAGCCGGCGAGATCGCTGATTGCAGCGCATGGCAGAAGTGTGTCCCGCCTCCGCCCTTCACCGGAAGCAGAAGCTTTCCCGGACTTGGGAACTACTATTACATCAAGATGCTCTTCTCGTCATTGACGGATGCAGACTGGCTGGATACGGAAGCCTATTTTCAAAACACGCCCTATCGTCCGTTAACGACAGATTTCCAGCATCTGCAGGAACTCCTGGACAAGCGTCTGGCCGAATTCGGCCCTCCGCAAACGGAACTCGCCCAACGGCGGAATACGATCTTGCGCGCAGCTCAAGAACATGCGGAGGATGCACCGGGCCTCTTCTCCATGACCGTCCCCACCGGAGGCGGCAAAACGCTGTCATCCATGGCTTTTGCCTTGCGTCACGCTCTTCAACACGGACTGCGCCGGGTCATCTACGTGATCCCATACTGTTCGATCCTGGAGCAGACGCAGGCTGTTTTTGAGGAAATCTTCGGCAAAGAACCGGTCCTTGCGCATTACTCCGGAGCGGAGTATGAGCATCCGGAAACAGGAGAGGATCGACGGGCCTTCTCGGCGGAGAATTGGGACGCGCCGGTTATTCTGACCACTGCCGTCCAGTTTTTCGAGTCCCTGTATGCCAATAAGCCCGGTAAATCGCGAAAGCTACACAATATCGCCAACAGCGTCATTGTCTTTGACGAAGCGCAGATGCTGCCCGTACCCTTCCTGAAACCGTGTCTGGCTGGGATCTGCCAACTGGTGGAGAACTTCGGCTGCTCCGCTGTACTCTGCACAGCAACCCAGCCTGCGGTGGAGCCGCTCCTTCGGCAGTTTCTGCCGAACCGACCGATCCGCGAGATCTGTCCCGATCCGAAACAGATGTATCTGGATCTCCGCAGAGTGACCTATGTGAATGAAGGACTGCTGTCAGACGAGGCTCTGGTCTCACAGCTGCGACAGCGCAGACAGGTCCTCTGCGTGGTGAACAGCCGCAGCCAGGCGCAAGAGCTTTATCGAGCGCTTGGGGAAGGAAACTATCACCTTTCCACGACCATGATCCCCGCTGATCGGAAAAGGATCCTGCAGGAGATCCGCGCGCGGCTTCGGGATGGGCAGGACTGCCGGGTGATCTCAACGAGCCTCATCGAAGCGGGTGTGGACGTAGACTTCCCGGAGGTGTATCGGGCCATAGCGGGCCTGGATTCGATCATTCAGGCAGGCGGACGCTGCAATCGGGAGGGCCATCGTCCACGGGAGGACAGCCTGGTGCATATCTTCCGGACAGAGGCAAGGGCACCCCGAATGTTGGAACAGAATATCAGCGCCGCTTCCCGTACCCTTCGGCGCACAGATCAGGCGGATTCCCCGGAGGCGATCCGGGACTACTTCCAACTGCTGCTCTACACGCTGAAAGACGGATCTCAGCTGGACGAGAAAGAAATCCTCCCCTGCGCAGAGAAGCTGATGTTCGAGACGGCGGCGGCGCGATTCCACATGATCGACGGCGCGGGCTTTACGGTCTACATCCCCCGCGGAGATGGCGCGGCCCTGATAAATGCCCTTCGGGAGAAGGGGCCGTCCCGTGCGCTGCTGCGGAAGCTGGGGGAGTATGCGGTAAGCTTGTACCGGCGGCAGTTCGAGGAACTCTGCAGCATCGGCGCCGTGGAAAAGCTGTCTGACACGGCAGGCGTTCTCATAGACGATAGGCTGTATTCCCCGGAAACGGGACTGCCTTTTGTAATATCCGAGCAAGACAAAGCGATTTTTGTATAAAGGAAGGAAGTGAACGATTTGGCTGTAAAAGTTGAGGTCTGGGGAGATTACGCGCTCTTCACCAGACCGGAGATGAAGGTCGAGCGCGTGAGCTATGACGTGATGACGCCATCCGCCGCCCGCGGCCTGCTGGAGGCGATCTACTGGCACCCAGGGATGCGCTGGGTCATCGACAGGATCTATGTCCTGAACCCGATCCGCTTCACCAACATCCGCCGCAACGAAGTGTCCGCCACGGCGTCTGCGGCAAAAGCCCGCGCCGTCATGTCCGGCGGGGAGGCGGATCTTTACATCTGCACCAGGGATTGCATCCAGCAGAGGGCGGCCATGGTGCTGCAGGACGTGCATTATGTGATCGAGGCCCATTTCGTCCTGACTGACAAAGCCACTCCGGGAGATAACGCCGGCAAATTCTGCGATATTATGCGGCGCAGGCTGGAAAAAGGCCAGTGTTATCATCAGCCCTGTTTTGGGACGCGGGAATTCCCGGCCCATTTCCGCCCCTGGCAGGGCGGAGATCCGGTGACCGCCTACCCGGACACGGATCGGGAACTGGGCTTCATGCTCTATGACATGGATTATTCCGACCCGGAGAACATCCGTCCTCAGTTTTTTCGGGCGGCGCTGCAGCGGGGCGTGCTGGACCTGCGGGATTGTGAGGTGTTCCGATGATCCTTCAGGCTTTGGTGGATTATTATGAGGAACTGGCCGCGCAGGGAAAGCTTCCCCGCCCCGGCTGGGCAACAGTGAAAGTATCCTGGGCGCTGGAGATCGACGGATCCGGCAGGCTTCTGGATGTGCTTCCCCTCCGCCATCCCAGCGAGGACGGGAAGAGGATGCTGCCTCTGGAGATGGAACTGCCTGCTCCGGTGAAACGCTCCTCCGGTGTGCTGCCGAACTTCCTGTGGGACAACTCCTCTTATCTCCTGGGGCTGGACAACAAGGGAAAAGCAAAACGGGCGGAGGAGTGTTTTGCAGCGGCAAAAGCCCTGCACCTCAAACTGCTCTCCGACGCGGACAGCCCTGCGGCGAAAGCGATCTCTGCGTTTTTCTCCTCCTGGGATCCGAAAACAGCGGATACAGTCCCGGCCTTTGCCGCCCATCGGGAGGACCTGCTCGCCGGGGAAAACCTGTGCTTCTTCTGCTGTGGTGTCTTTGCGCAAGACGACCCGCTGATCCGGGAGATCTGGGAGAACGCTTATGAAGAAAGCGCCGAAGGAGAAGCCGAGCCCTGCCTTATCACCGGGAAGGAAACTGTTCCCGAGCTTGTACACCCTGCCATCAAGAATGTTCGGGACGCCCAGTCCTCCGGCGCGGCGCTGGTCTCCTTCAATGCTCCGGCCTTCTGCTCCTACGGAAAAGAGCAAAACGCCAACGCGCCTGTCAGCAAATATGCGGCCTTTGCCTATACCACGGCGCTGAACCGCCTCCTGGCGGATCGGGAGCATACCAAGGTCATCGGCAATACCACAGTGGTCTATTGGGCCAAAAGCGCGGAGAGCCAGTATCAGGACATTTTTACCGCCCTGCTGGACGGCGCAGGCGACAGTGTGACCGACGCCGATCTCAATGCGCTCATGACCTCTGTTGCCGCAGGCAAGCCCTACAACTATGACGGGCTCCCCATCGAGCCGGAGAACGAATTCTTTATCCTCGGCATCTCGCCAAACGCGGCCCGCCTGTCCGTTCGCTTCTTCTATCGCAGCAGCTTTGGCCGTGTCGTGGAGAACCTGAAACGGCACTATGACGATATCCGGATCGTCTCCGACGGGCGCAGCAAGTGGAACACCACGCCCCTCTGGGCACTTCTGCGCGAGACGGTAAACCAGAAAGCCAGCGATAAAAGCCCGCTTCCCCAGCTGGCCGGAGACATGATGAAATCCATGCTCGGCGGCGGAAGATATCCGGAGACGCTCATGCAGCAGACCCTGCTGCGCATCCGGGCGGAGCATGCCATTCCCCGCGAAAAAGCGGGTATCGTAAAAGCCTATCTGATCCGCAATACAGAAAATCATCCCCAACGGGGATCCATCATGGAGGTGACAACCGTGTCCTTGAATCCAGAAAGCGCGTACCCCCCTTATGTCCTCGGACGGCTCTTCGCCGTGCTGGAGGGCGCCCAGCAGGCGGCCAATCCCGGCATCAACGCCACCATCAAAGACCGCTTCTTCAATTCCGCCTGCGCAACGCCTGCGGCGGTCTTCCCCCTCTTGCTGAAGCTCTCCAACAGCCATCTGAAAAAGATGGACGCGGGAAAAGCCGTCTGGTGGTCCAGACAGATCGGAGAGCTCATCGACCGGCTCGGCGTGGATTTCCCCGCGCACCAGACGCTGCAGGAGCAGGGCGCTTTTATCCTCGGTTATTATCATCAGACTCAGAAACGCTTTGAAAAGAAAAACAATACCGATAAGGAGGCAGAATAAAATGTCCGAAGCGATCAAGAACAGGTATGAATTTGTGGTGCTCTTCGATGTGGAGAACGGCAATCCCAACGGCGACCCCGACGCGGGCAACATGCCCCGGGTCGATCCCGAGACGGGCTACGGCATTGTGACCGACGTCTGCCTCAAACGCAAGATCCGCAATTATGTGGAGACGGTGAAGGAAGATGAGCCCGGCTTTGAGATCTACATCAAAGAAGGCGTCCCCCTCAACCGCAGCGACCGGCGCGCCTTTGAATACCTGGGCCTGGAGGAGGGCAAGGTCAAGGAGGCGAAGAAGGCCGACAAGGATCTGGACCGCAAAGTCCGGGACTTCATGTGCCGGAACTTCTTTGACGTCCGTACCTTTGGTGCGGTTATGACCACCTTCACTAAAAATGCCCTCAACTGCGGCCAGGTCCGCGGCCCCGTGCAGCTCTCCTTTGCCCGAAGCGTGGATCCCGTCGTCCCCCAGGAACTCACCATCACCCGCACCGCCATCACCACCGAGGCGGACGCGGAGAACAAAAAGACCGAGATGGGCCGCAAGTTCATCGTGCCCTATGGCCTCTACCGGGCCGAGGGCTATGTCTCCGCCAATCTGGCCCGCAAGACCACCGGTTTCTCCGAGGAGGATCTGGAGCTTCTCTGGCAGGCGATCCTGAATATGTTCGAAAACGACCATGCCGCCGGAAGAGGCAAGATGGCCGTCCGCAAGCTCATCATCTTCAAGCACGATTCCGAGCTTGGCAATGCCCCGGCCCATAAACTCTTTGACGCCGTCTCTGTCAAGCGCCAGGACGAGAGCAGCCCTGCCCGCTGCTTTGCCGATTACGCCCTCACCGTGGACGAGTCTGCGATCCCTGCCGGCGTGACCGTGGAGTACAGGGAGTAAAAAGTCTCGCCCCACGCGGGGCGAGTGGATTGAAATAATCAGCCTTTTGTCGAGGCTAATGATGATGTGGCGTCTCGCCCCACGCGGGGCGAGTGGATTGAAATTTCGGCAGCGCGGCCAACCAGGGCTATCAGGACGCGGTCTCGCCCCACGCGGGGCGAGTGGATTGAAATATGGATCAGATGACCATGAGTCCTTCTAACTTGTGTCTCGCCTCACGCGGGGCGAGTGGATTGAAATCGCATGTACTCGGCCAGGGTGCTCTCAGCATAGAGGTCTCGCCCCACGCGGGGCGAGTGGATTGAAATTATCTCAAGCTCATGCTCGAATCCATTGACCACGGTCTCGCCCCACGCGGGGCGAGTGGATTGAAATCGGCTCGGCAGCGTCCACTGGCACAGACCATAACCGTCTCGCCCCACGCGGGGCGAGTGGATTGAAATAGTGTGAACGTCGGCGTAGTCCCTCGGATCATCAGCTCTCGTCCCATGCGGGGCGAGTGGATTGAAATCTCGCCTGCTACACCAAAGCGGCGCAGCCGGACGTCTCGCCCCACGCGGGGCGAGTGGATTGAAATGAGGCCCTGGCCGAGAAGACCCTTCGATTGCTCGATGTCTCGCCCCTGGCGGGGCGAGTGGATTGAAATGGCTACTGCGACACGGACAAGGACGTGGGCCGATGTCTCGCCCCGCACGGGGCGTGTGGATTGAAATCTCAGCAGCAGGGTTTTAAGTGCCATTTTGCAATTGTCTCGCCCCACGCGGGGCGAGTGGATTGAAATTGTGATGCC
>CAMHEN010000121.1 GCA_946184165.1 uncultured Clostridia bacterium
TCTACCGCTCCCGCATCGTGGGCAACGCCCTCTCCAGCGGTCACACCGAGTGCGACGCCATCATCATGGACAAGGCCCGCGTGGTCGCCATCCCGGAGCTGGAGGCCAACGACCTCGACTCCGCCCTCGTGCACGAGGCCGCCATCGGCAAAATCGCCGGCGACCAGATCATCAAGCTCATGACCTTGGGTCTCACGGAGGCGGAGGCCGAGGAGCAGATCATCAACGGTTTTTTGCGGTAAGGCCCATGTTCACCGGATTCAGCGAAAAAACCGGCGCCTTTCTCTGGGACCTCGCCTTCAACAACGAACGCCCCTGGTTTCTCGCCCACAAACAGGAATTTGAGGATTTTGTCAACACGCCCTTCAAGGCCCTCGCCCAGGACACCTATGAGCGGATGGGCGAGCGCATGCCGGAATTTGAGGGAGCGGTCCACGTCTCCCGCATCTACCGGGACGCCCGGCGCCTCTTCGGCCGCGGTCCCTACAAGGATCACCTCTGGTTCACGGTGGCGGACGGCCGCCTCAAGCACGAGGGGCCCGGCTTCTGGTTTGAGCTCGGCCCGTCGGACTACAGCTACGGCATGGGCTATTACGATGCAAGCCCCGCCCGGATGGAGGTCTACCGCCGCAATATCGACGCAAACCCCGCCCGCTTCCGCCGCCTCATCGAGGCCGTCAGCCGGCACGGCTGGGTCCTCGGCGGGGAGGCCTACAAGCGCCCCAAGGCCACGCACGGCGACGCCATGTTCGACGCCTGGTACAATCTCCGGTGGGTGAGCGTACACAAGAGCTTCGATCTCGGCGGCGACGCCTATACGGACGCGCTGCCCGGCGTTGTGGCCGACGCCTGGCGCGAGCTTCTGCCGCTCTATCAGTTTCTTCTGGAAATCTGCCTGTCTTGACAACTATGCCGGAGGTTCTCCATGCAGCAGCCTGAATCCGCCCCGCGTGCGGCGGTCATCATGCCGGCCTACAACGCCGCTCAGACAATCGAGCGCACCGTGCGCAGCATCCTCGCCCAGACGATGGGGGAGCTGCTGCTCATCGTGGTGGATGACGGCTCCACAGACAGTACTGCCGCGATCCTCTCCCGTCTGCGGGAGGAGGACGGGCGCGTGCTGCCCATCTCGGTCCCGAACGGCGGACCTGCGAAGGCGCGCAATATTGCGCTGGACGCGGTACCTGCGGGGACGGAGTTTCTCATGTTCTCCGACGCGGACGATCTCATGGCCCCGGACGCGCTTCAATACGCCATCGAAAATGCGGCGGGTGCGGACCTCGTGCTGATGGGCTACACCATCCTGAACCCCGACGGGAGCATCGCGGCCTATTTCGAGCCCCGGGCGCAGTACGATGCCTCCACCCTGGGCGGGGCACTCGGCAGGCTCTATAAGGCAAATCTCCTGAACCAGGTCTGGGGCAAGCTCTACCGGGCGGACCTTGTGCTGGGAAACAGCCTGCGCTTTCCCGATTACCGCTGGGGCGAGGACCGGCTTTTCATCTTCGACTGCCTGGAGCGGGCGGAGCGCGTGACCGTGCTGCCGGAGTGCAAATATCAGTACATCATGTATCCCGGCGAAAGTCTCATCACCCGCTGGTATGACCGCAAGCCGGAGATCTGTGTGGAGATCGGCCGGCGCACGGAGGCCCTCTGCCGCCGCTTCGGCGTTTCGGATGAGCGGGATTTCCGGTATATGTTTATGAAGAGCATCTTCTCCTGCCTGACAACGCTCTTCTCCCCCCACTGCACGCTCTCCCGCGGGGAGAAGCGGACTGAGATCCGCCGTGTCATCGGAGATGAGCGGGTCCTCTCCCGCAGCCGGGATGTGTTCGGCGGCATCGCGGTACGAACGCTCTGCGCCGTCCTGCGCACAAAAAACGTCACGCTCAACTGGCTCTGCTTTTACCTCGTGGCCCGCGCGGGCGATCTCGCCCCGCGGCTTTTCACCAAACTAAAACATCAAAAATAGGAGAATATCCATGCGTGTTATGGCCATCGACTACGGCGATCAGCGCATCGGCCTTGCGGTTTCGGATCTGCTGGGGATGCTGGCGGGCGAGGCCTGGACGATGCAGGAATGGGATATGGAGCGCGCCGCCGTGCGCATCGCCGGGGAGGCGAAGGCGCGGGATGTGGGCACGCTGGTGCTGGGCCTGCCGAAGAACATGGACGGCAGCGAGGGCCCCCGCGCCGAGAAGAGCCGCGCCTTCCGGGAGCTTCTCGTGCGGGAGTGCGGCCTGCCCGTCGTCCTCTGGGACGAGCGGCGCAGCAGCATTGAGGCCCACGCTATCCTCCACGCCGCGGGCAAGCGGGAAAAGCAGCACCGCAAAACCGTGGACGCCGTCGCCGCGACCCTGATCCTCGAGGGCTATCTCGGCAGCATGTAATGCTTTCCCCCGCGTTTGAGCGGTTGAACAATCAAATTCATAAAGGAGGAAAACACCATGGACGTAGAACAGACCGTACAGCAGGCCCGGGCGAATCTGAACACCCTCACCGGAAATCTCGCCCTTGACACCCTCGTCTCCGGCATCCTCACCTTCCTTGTCTGCTTCATCGCCATCCGCATCGTCAAGGCGGTGGTGACAAAGGCGCTCGGCAAGGCGACAAAGCTGGACACCCCCGTCAAGAATCTCATCTCCAAGCTCATCACCACGCTCCTCTGGGCGCTGACGATCATCATCGTGGCCGGCGCCTTCGGCATCAACGCAACCTCTCTCGTAGCGGTGCTCAGCGTGGCAGGTCTTGCCCTGTCCCTGTCGGTGCAGAACCTGCTGACCAATTTCTTCTCCGGCATCATGCTGCTCATCAACAAGCCCTTCCGCGAGGGGGACTTCGTGGAGCTGGGCGACAAGGTCGGCACCGTGAAGGCCATCGGCTTTTTCAACACCACCATCAACACACCGGACAACGTCTCCATCATCATCCCGAACGGCGACCTCACCAGCGCCTCCGTCCGCAACTACAGCGCCGAGTCCCTGCGCCGCGTGGATCTCTATTTCTGCGCCTCCTATGACGTGAGCACCGAGGACGCGAAGAAGGCCATTCTCGACGCCGCCGCCATGGACGCCCGTATCCTCCCTGACCCCGCGCCCTTTGTAAGGCTCTTTTCCTATGAGGGCAGCAGCGTCAAATATGTGGCGCGCGTCTGGTGCAAAAACGCGGATTACTGGGACGTCTACTTTGACCTCAACGAGAACGTCCGCACGTGCTTTGAGAAGAACGGCGTCGCCATGAGCTACCAGCACATCAACGTCCACATGCTGGACAAATAAGCAATACTTGCCAAACGGCGGATATGCCCGCAATTCCGGATCTTTCGGGATTGTCAGACATATCCGCCTTTATTTTTGCCCGCCGCGCACATACTGATTCCTGTGATTACAACGTCGATTGCGAAACGCGGGTTTCACGACCGGCTAATGCGTGGGAGGGTTCTTATGAAAAAAATCATTCTGACAGGGCTCTGGTCCCTGTTTTTGCTGTGCTTTACCGCCGGTGCCTTCGCACAGGAGCTGATGGTGGGCGGGCAGGCCGTGGGCATCCAGATCAGCACGGACGGCGTGATCGTGGCGGGTTTCAGCCCGGTGGAGACGGCAGAGGGCGCCGTGAGCCCCTCGGAGGACGCAGGCCTGCAGCCGGGTGATCTGATCTGCGGGGCCGACGGACATGAGATCTCCGACGCCGCGGGGCTCATTGCCGCGCTGGAGGGCGCCGGAGCGGAGATCGAGCTGCAGGTGCGGCGCGGCGCGCAGGAGCTGCGCCTGCCGGTGGAGCCGGCACTCGGCGCGGAGGGGCGCCCCATGCTGGGCATCCTTCTGCGCGACGGGCTCAACGGGATCGGGACGCTCACCTTCTGCGATCCGGACAGCGGCGTCTTCGGCGCATTGGGCCACAGCATCAACGACAGCGATACCGGCATTGCCATCCCGCTCCGGGAGGGCAGCGTCACCGAGGCACAGATCGTCTCCGTCCGCCCCGGGACTCCGGGCGCGCCGGGTGAGCTGGACGGCGTGTCCGATCTGTCGCGCGTGCTGGGGACCGTGGAGCGCAACACCGAGGTGGGGATCTTCGGCCATGCGGGGACCGGTCTCGGCAGCCGCATCGCGGAGATCGGCGTCATCGCGGCGGGACCCGCCTCCATCCTCTCCACCGTGGAGGGGACCGCCGCCCGGGAATATGCCGTGGAGGTCAACCGCATCTATCGCGACGCAGACGGCACCCACGCCATGTTCACCGTGACGGACCCGGCGCTGCTCGGGCGCACGGGCGGCATCGTCCAGGGCATGAGCGGCAGCCCCATCCTGCAAAACGGCCGCCTGGTGGGCGCGGTGACGCATGTGTTCGTCTCGGACGCAGCGAGGGGCTATGCCGTGAGCATCCAGGACATGCTGCGGGCAGCCGGGATCGCCATGGACAAGGCGGCGTAAAAAAACAGGGCAGGCGAAAGCCTGTCCTGCCGTACATACATTATATCGTGTCTGCCGGTTCATCGATGACAAGGATCTCATCACCGGCTTCTGCATTTCCTGCCTCCAGAACAACGGCAAATATCCCCTCCCTTGGCATCACACAGTCACCGGCCTGTCTGCGGATGGCACAGTCTGCGTGGCACTCCTTGCCGATCTGTGTCACCTCACACAGGGCGGTTCCAATCCTGAGCCTTGTTCCTACAGGGAGCTTGGAAAGCGGCATTCCCTCACAGAGAATGTTTTCCGCAAAAGCCCCGGGCTTGAGGGGGAAGGGGACCTTCTCCTGCAAACGATCGACGCTTTCCTTCGCCAGCAGACTGACCTGTCGGTGCCAGCTGCCGGCATGCGCATCGCCCGCAATGCCGTGGTGGGGACACATGAGGATCCTGTCAACCGGATGTTTCTGCTCACCCTTTCTTTCACTGATGCAAACCGCGCGAATGATCGCCTTCCGATCCATAGCTCCATCCTCCTTGACAAAGGGATTCAAAGACAGTATAAACATATCAACATAGTATGTCAACAGGGGATAGAGCAAAAGATGCGTGACATGATTGCCATGAGCGGCGGAACGATCTCCGCTGTTCCGGACTGATACAAAGGGGGTTGTCTCGTTTCGAGACAACCCCCTTTGTATCAGTCCTCCGCCTCCTTGAGGCGGTTGGCAAAGCTGCTCTCCCGGGAGCTGTGCTTCTCGGCGGCGGCTTTGTATTTTTCGATGTTCTTCGTGGACTGCGGCACGGGCGTGATGGTCCCCGCTCCGGCCACACAGCCGCCGGGACAGGCCATGCCCTCCAGCAGATAGCCGTTGCGCAGGCCCTTGCGGGCCATGAGCAGCATCTTGCGGCACTCCCGCAGACCGTCGGCAAATTCCATGGGGACTTCCCTGTCGGGCGCCGCGTGGGAGATATGGTCCTTCACCGCCGCCGCGACGCCGCCTACCACGGCAAAGCCGCGGCCCATGGCGCTGCCCTCCTGAAACTCCTCATCGCAGGGGTCCGGCTCGATAGCGTCAAAGTCGATATTTTTCGCGGCGAACATGCCGTTGAGCTCCTCAAAGGTCAGCACGAAATCCACGTCCGAGCGGACGCTGCGGCGGCTGGCCTCCAGCTTTTTGGCGGCACAGGGGCCGACAAAGACGATCTTCGCGTCCGGGTTGTCCTTCTTCATGAGGCGGGCGGTGATCACCATGGGCGTCAGCGCCATGGAGATATACGGGGCGAGATCCGGGAAGGTCTTCTTGGCCATGACGCTCCAGGCCGGGCAGCAGGAGGTGCCCATGAAGGGCTGCTCCGCGGGGACCTTCTCCAGGAAGTCCTCCGCCTCCTCGATGGTGCAGAGATCCGCACCCACCGCGACCTCCACCGTGTCTGCAAAGCCGAGCATGCGCATGGCCTTGCGCAGCTTGGGAACCGTCGCCCCCTTGAACTGGCCGACGAAGGCGGGCGCCGCGATGGCAATGACTTTATCCCCGCCGCGGATGGCGCGGATGATCTGGAAGATCTGGCTCTTGTCGGCGATGGCGCCGAAGGGGCAGTTGACAAGACACATGCCGCAGGAGACGCACTTGTCATAGTCGATCTTCGCGCGGCCCATTTCATCGGATTTGATGGCGTCCATACCGCAGGCCCTGGCGCAGGGGCGCTCGATTTTGCTGATGGCGTCGTAGGGGCACTGGTCCACACAGCGGCCGCACTTGATGCACTTTTCGTTGTCAATCACGCTGTGGCCGTAGGCGTCCGTACTGATGGCGTTCTTGGGGCACACAGCCTGGCAGGGGTGGCTGAGACAGCCCTGGCAGTTGGAGCTGACGCGCATCTCCTTCTCCGGGCAGGCGTTACAGGCGAAGGGGATGATGTTGATGAGAGGAGGCTCATAATACTTTTCCGGGATGTTGGCCTGTTCGATCCCCTCGCTGGGCAGTCCGTACTCCGCGGCCGAGCGCAGCGGGAGCCCGCAGGCCAGACGCAGGCGCTCCGTGACGATGGCGCGCTCGCGGAAGACGCTGTCGCGGTAGCGGGCGACCTCGCCGGGGATGATCTTGTAGGGCAGCTTGTCGATGCGGGCAACGTCGTCCTCATAGGCCATGCGGGCAACTTCTTCAAAAACCGATCTTCTCAGTTCGTCGACGACGCTGTGGATACCTCTCATAATGCCTCCTTTATGTCTCTGTTTTTATTTCACGCTGAACAGGATTTCGCCGTAGCTGGGGTAGGGCCAGTATTTCGCGCCGCAGCGCAGCTCCATCTCGTCCACGACGGCGCGAAGGCTCTGCATGGCGGGGAAGACCCTGTCGCGGTAGTAGCGTGCCACCGGCAGACTTTCATGCTGCGTCCTGAGCCCCTCCATGGCTGTCTCCAGGGCTCTGCCATGGATGGCGGCGGAGGCCGCGAGGGCGCTGAGCTCGCTTACGATCTGCGTCTCATAGCTCACGTCCATCCCCGGCGCGAGCTGCTTTTTCTCGTTGGCGGCGCGGGCGAGATCCCCGGTGCAGGCGGAAACCGCGGGGAGGATATCCTTCCAGAGCATATCCACCATGGTCAGCGCCTCGATGTGCAGGACCTTGGAATAGCCGTCGAGCTTCATCTCGCAGCGGGCGCGCAGCTCCGCTTCGGAATAGATGCGGTGGCGGGCGAAGAGCTCCACGTTCTTCTGCGCGAGATATTCGGGCGTGCAGTCCGGCGTGGAGGGATAGTTGCAGAGCCCGCGGCGCTCGGCCTCGCGGGTCCACTCCTCGCCGTAGCCGTTGCCGTTGAAGATGATGCGGCGGTGCTTGCGGATGACCTCGCGGAT
>CAMHEN010000122.1 GCA_946184165.1 uncultured Clostridia bacterium
TAAACAGGTCCTTTTTTCTTTTCCCCTTGTGTAACACATCATTGACAAACCTACATTTCTCACTTCCTTACAGCCCTGCCTTCCGCAGGAGGGCGCGCATGGCCTCCGGCGTATCGGCGGTGAGGATGTAGTAGCCGTAGCGGGTGGAACTGTCGCGGATCTCGTGGCCGTCGATGGGCTGGATCTCACTCACCCGGTAGAGTGCCTCCGGGTTTTCCCGCCGGATGCGCTCCAGTGCCTCCAGATCCTCCCGCGAGAAGAGAAAGCGCACCGCCGCAACGCAGGTTTTGCCGCAGGGGGTCAGATCCGGCTCAATGCCGCAGGCCGCGTCGAGCACTGCGCGCACAAAGTCCACGCCTGTGGAGAGGTACACAAGGTCCGAGCCGATGCAGTCCCCGCCCATGCGGGCGCCGCACTCGATGAGGCGGATATCGCCCGCGTCGTCCACCTTGAGCTCCGTATGGGACGCGCCGTATTTGACGCCCAGGCTGTCCAGCACCCGCGGGACAAGGGCCTTGATTTTCGCAAGGGTCGCATCGTCCATGTGCTCCGGCGGCTGCAGGTGCCCGGTCTCCACGAAAAGGGGCGCCCCGGTGGTGAACTTCTCGGTCACGGCGAGAAAATGGTGCTCTCCCCGCCAGGAGAGATATTCCACACTGTACTCCTGCCCCTCGGCAAATTCTTCGACGAGGACCTTCTTTTCAAAGGACGGCTCCCGCGCAAAAGCGATGGCCTCGGGCAGTTCCTTCGGATCGCTTACCTTGCGGATGCCGCGGCTGCCCGAGCGGTCCGTGGGCTTGACAATCACCGGGAACCTGAGCGGAAGGGCGTCAAGATCCGTGTCCTCGGTGATCAGGATGCTCTTGCAGGACGGCAGCCCCGCCTTTTCAAAGGCCAGACGCATGAGATGCTTGTTGGTGGCGGCCATGGCGCTTGCCATGCCGTTGCCCACGAGGCCCAGCCCCTCGGCCACGTAGTTGACCGTGATGGCGGCGAGGTCCGAGGCGATCGAGCACACCCCCACGGGGCGGATGGCGCGGCAGATCTCCAGGATGCGTTCCTTTTCCACGATGCTCACGGGGTAGAAATAATCCGCCGTGCGCTCGCCCACATCGCCGCACTGCCAGGCGAAGACGTGCGTGGTGCAGCCCAGCTCCTTCGCCTTGAGAATGAGCTGGTTTTGAAAATCATTCGCGCCGATGATGATGATAGGTTTCATAATGATATTCCTTACAGTCTCCCGTGTCTGTGCAGGGGGCGGCCTCCCGGACGCCCCGGGCCGGATGACGGACAACGGGCGGTCGAGGACCCCCGCCCCTACAACGTGAACACCAGAATCCCCGCGACGATGAGCCCGAGGGCGAGGAGCTTTTTCTTCGTCACCTTCTCATGAAACACCGTCACGCCGAAGATGCTGACAAAGATATAGGAAAAGCATTCAAAGGCGGGGGTCATGCTCAGGGGGAGTTTTTTATAGGCGAACATGGTCAGCAGCATCGACAGGGCCAGAAGCCCGTAGCCGCCGATGACGCCGACGTTGAGGTATTCGCGGATAAGGCTCCTGTGCGCCTTGCCGGATTCCCATTTCAATAAGGTCTGGCTCAGGGAGGCCAAAAACACGCTGAACACCGCAAGGCCCAGATAGGGGAGCATTTCACGGGTCATGCGGTCCCTCCTCTCCGTCGGCCCTGACAAACAGCAGTACGCCAGTCACGGCAAGGGCGCAGCCGACGATCTGCTTTACAAGGATCTGCTCATGAAAGAGCAGCGCGCCGAAGACCATTGACCACACGAGCGTCACGGCCTTGTTGGTATAGGCCACCGTCAGCGGCAGACGCTTTAAGATCTGCTGCCAGCCGAGAGCATAGATCCCCAGCAGGACAAATTCCCCGCCGAAGAAGAGGCAGAAGCGCAGACTCAGAAATTCCTCCCCGGCGGCGAGCTTGGATAAAACCGTCGTCCCCGCGAAAAGAAGCAGCAGCAGGTGCAGGGCGAGAAAGATCTTCTTGTCGACCTTCTGCATCCGTCAGCCCCGCTTCCGGATGACCTGCCGCTCCACATACTGGGGAGAGGCGTTGATGCACATGTAGATGCGTCCGATATACTCGCCGATCATGCCGAGCACCAGCAGCAGGATGCCGCCCAGCAGCAGCATCAGCGCCATGGTGGAGGCCCAGCCTTCGGGGATGGAGCTGTCTACGAAATGCTTGACGATGATGACGATAAAGTAGAGAAAGCCCAACAGCGCCGCAAAGCCGCCGCAGTAGGTCGCAATGCGCAGGGGCTTGACCGAGAAGGAGGTGAAGCCGTTCATCCAGAGCGAGAAGAGCTTCACAAGCGTATAGCCGCTCTCCCCCTCCTCCCGCGCCCGGTGGGTGACCGGCACGGTGCCGATGCGCCGGGTGGCGCGGAGGATGAGCCCCTCCACATAGGGATAGCAGTTTTTATAAATGAGCATCTCGTCCACAATAAAGCGGCGCATGGCAAAATAACTCGTGATCGTGAGCTCCCGGGGCTTGCCCAGCATGATTTCGGTCATGCGGTTATTGAGCACCGTGCCGAAGTTGCGGAAGGCGGAGTGCTGCTTATGGGCGTATTCGGCGTAGACCACGTCATATCCCTCGTCCAGCTTTCTCAGGAGCTTGCCCGCGTCGCTGCCGGGCGTCTGCCCGTCGTCGTCGAGACAGACGACAATGTCCCCCTCCGCGTGGCGCAGACCGGACATGAGAGCCGCATGCTGGCCGAAGTTTTTCGCAAGGTCTACGGCGGTGATGTGCCCGTCGTTTTCGGCGAGGCCGCGGATCACGTCAAAGGTGTCGTCTGGGGAGCAGTCGTTCACCAGGATGATCTCATACTCATGCTCCGGCATGGCGGCCATGGCGGTCTTCAGCTCGTCCACCACGCCGGTGATGGTGTGGGCCGAGCGGTAGCAGGGGATCACAAAGGATACAAGCGGCATGATTATTCTCCCTCCCCGGCAAGGCGCGCCATGAACACCACGTCGCTGTACGCGCCGTCCAGTTTTGCGTAATCGCGGAAGACGCCCTCTGTATGAAAGCCCGCCTTTTCGTAGCTGCGCTGGGCGATCCGGTTGCCGCCCAGCACTTTGAGACTGATGCGGTGCAGGCGCAGCACGTCCAGGCCGAAGCGCGTGAAGAGCCGTGCCGTCTCCGTGCCGAACCCGCGGCCGCGGGCCCAGGGCTCGCCGATGAAGATGCCGTACTCGGCGGATTCGTTCGCAGGGTCCACGTCGCGGTAGTATACGCTGCCGACGCTCCTGCCGCTTTCACGCTCGACGATCATATACTGGATGACCTTGCCGGCTTCCACCTTGTTTTTAAGCCACTCCCGGTGCATTTCGGGAGTGAAGGTCTCCCGGAACAGGAAATACTGCCGGACGGATGGGTCGTTGCGCCAACGGACAATGTCGTCCGTGTCCGCGTCCGTGATGGGACGCAGGGAGAGCCTTTCGCCGTTGATGACCGGCAGCTCGTCAGGATGCAGCAATAACATACTCAAACCTTATAGAAATCCCGCACGGCGCGGATGACCTTCGCCTGGTCCTCCGCCGTGAGCTTGTAGTAGAGCGGCAGACGCACCAGGCGTTCCGACTCTCTGGTGGTATAGACGTCCTCTCCCGCAAAGCGCCCGAAGCGCAGCCCCGCCGGGGCCGTGTGCAGCGGCACGTAGTGAAACACCGCGAGGATGTCCCGGTCCCGGAGAAACTGGATGAGAGCCGTGCGCTCCTCGAGATCGCGGCACTTGAGGTAGAACATGTGGGCGTTGTGGACGCAGCCCTCCGGAATCACGGGAAGCTGTACAAAGCCGCGCTTTTCCAGATCCGCAAAGGCGCCCCGGTAGGCCTGCCAGCTCTTGAGACGGTCGGCATTGATCTCGTCCGCCATCTCGAGCTGGGCCCAGAGATAGGCGGCGTTCAGCTCGGAGGGCAGGAAGCTGTCGCCGATGTCTACCCAGGTGTATTTGTCCACCTGGCCCCGGAAGAAGCGTGCCCGGTTGGTACCCTTCTCCCGCAGAATCTCGGCCCGCTCCACACAGGCCGGGTCATTCACGAGGATCGCGCCGCCTTCGCCCATGGAATAGTTCTTCGTCTCATGGAAGGAGAAGCAGCCAAAGTCCCCGATGGTGCCGAGGGGCTTGCCGTGATAGCTGCTCATGACGGCCTGGGCCGCGTCCTCCACCACCAGCAGGTGATGGCGTCTCGCAATGGCCATGATGGCGTCCATCTCGCAGGCGACGCCGGCGTAGTGCATGACGACGATGACCTTCGTCCTGTCGGTGACGGCGGCCTCGATCTTCGTCTCGTCGATGTTCATGGTGTCGGGCCGTACGTCCACAAACACGAGGCGCGCGCCGTAGTTTACAAAGGCGTTGGCGGTGCTGGAGAAGGTGTAGCTCGGCAGAATCACCTCGTCCCCGGGCCGGAGATCACACAGCAGACTCGCCATATCCAGGGCGGTGGTGCCGGAGGTGGTCAGAAGGACCTTGTGGGCGTGAAAGCGCTCCTCCATCCAGGCGCTGCATTTTTTGGTAAAGGCGCCGTCGCCGCAGATCTTGTGGGAGGCGACCGCCTCGGCGATATATTTCATCTCGTTGCCCGTGCAGGGCGGGACATTGAAGCAAATCATGGGAGCACATTCCTTTCCGGGCAGAGCCCGTCAATAGTTTTGTTATTATACCAAACACCCCGGAATTTTACAAGACCGGCGGGATACATTTGCTGCGCGTATTTTAAATAGTATAGCAGGCCGGCAAAAAAGACGGCGCCGCGGATAAGATGAAACAGCGGTTCTCAGACTCGGACTTGTCACCCTTTCGCAACGCTCTTTCATCGGGGCGAGAATATTTTTGGCGGGGCGCACAAAAAAGACGCAAAATTTTCTCGCAAAAAGCCAAAAAATGCTTGACATCCGCTCTGCGTACTGTTATATTATTTGAGCGCGCGTGCGAAGGCACAAGCGTGTTATGCGATGAAGCGGGAGATTGCCCGGCACGACCGGGGTAACTTCCGTGGAGTATGTCCGATCTGAGAATCGGGCGGCTGAAACCTCTCCGATACACGCGTATATCGCGGGCACGGAGTGCGGACCGGCCTTATAAGCCGGTTTGTTTTTCGGGCGCGGCCTGATACGCACGGTTGTGTGTATAGGAAATTCGAAGGTTTCATCCGTACGCATAAGGGCGGACCCAATGCCGTCACAAAAAACGTACGAAAAGGAGAAAAAACCCATGGCAGCAGCAAAGAACATGATCCGCATCCGCCTCAAGGCCTATGACCACCAGCTCATCGACAAGGCCGCCGAAACCATCGTCGAGGCCGCCAAGCGCACCGACGCCAAGGTCTCCGGTCCCATCCCCCTGCCCACCAAGACCGAGATCGTCACCATCCTCCGCGCCGTCCACAAGTACAAGGACAGCCGTGAGCAGTTCGAGCGCCGCACCCACAAGCGCCTCATCGACATCGTCGCCCCCACCCAGAAGACGGTCGAGGCCCTGATGAATCTCGAGGTTCCCGCCGGAGTCGAGATCGAGATCAAGCTCTGATAAGAGGCACCCCCGCCGATCGCCCGATCGGACCCGCGCAGACCCATCGGTCAGCCTGACGGCTGACGGCTCCCCTTAATAGGGGCGCTAAAAAGGATACCTTATTAAATGACCCACAGTTCACAGCTTGCGTATGTGAACGGGTTAAGTTGCCAGCCTCTGGGCACAGCCGAATGCGAGGCAACCAATAACCATTAGGAGGAAATAGAATGAAGAAAGCCATCATTGGCAAGAAGGTCGGCATGACGCAGATCTTCGACGAGGCCGGCAAGGTCATTCCCGTGACCGTTATCGAAGCCGGTCCCTGCACGGTCGTCTCCAAGATGACCAAGGACAAGGAAGGCTATGATGCCGTCCAGTTCGGTTACGAGGAAGTAGCCGAGAAGAAGCTCACCAAGCCCGAAGCCGGCCACCTCAAGAAGGCGGGCGTTGGCATGGTCAAGCACCTCAAGGAGTTCCGTCTTGCGGACTCTTCCAAGCTCGAAGTCGGCGACACCGTCAAGGCCGACATCTTCGCCGAGGGCGACAAGGTCGACGTCACCGGCATCAGCAAGGGCAAAGGCTACGCCGGCGTTATCAAGCGCTTCGGCCAGGGCCGTACCCCCACCAGCCACGGCGGCGGTCCTGTCCACCGTCACGCGGGCTCCATGGGCTCCAGCACGGATCCCTCCCGCATCTTCCCGGGCAAGAAGCAGGCAGGCCACATGGGCGTTGAGCAGGTAACCGTGCAGAACCTCGACATCGTCAAGGTCGACGCGGAGCTGAACCTCATCGCCGTTCGCGGCGCCGTTCCCGGCCCCAAGGGCAGCATCGTCTTTATCAAGGATACCGTCAAGGTCCAGCCCGTCAAGAAGGGCGACGCCGGTCAGGTTACCCTCAACCCGCAGAAGCAGTCTGGTCGCGGCAATCCCCAGAAGGCTTCCGCCCGTACTCGCTAAGGAAAGGAGAGCAGCATAAATGCCTACTGCTAATGTTTTCAATATGGCAGGCGAGAAGATCGGTCAGATCGAGCTCTCCGAGGCCATCTTCGGCATCGAGCCGAACAAGAGCGTCCTGCACGACGTGGTCAAGAACCACCTGGCCAACTGCCGTCAGGGCACCCAGAGCGCCCTCACCAAGGGTGAGGTCAGCTACACCACCCGCAAGCCCTGGCGCCAGAAGGGCACCGGCCGCGCCCGCGCCGGCTACGCAGGCTCCCCCGTGTGGTATCACGGCGGCGTCGCCTTCGCGCCCAAGCCCCGCGATTACAGCTACACCCTCAACAAGAAGGTCAGACGGCTGGCTCTCAAGTCCGCCCTGTCCTCCAAGGCTGCCGAGGGCGAGATCCTGGTCATTGACGGCCTGAAGATGGACGAGATCAAGACCAAGACCTTCAAGACCTTCCTGAGCAAGCTGGGTGTTGACGGCAAGGCCCTCGTTGTGACCGAGAACGTGGATGAAAACGTCCTCAAGTCCGCCCGCAATATCGAGGGCGTCGAGACCACCTTCGCCACCGTCCTCAGCCCCTATATGATTCTCACCAACGGCAAGATGGTGGTCGACAAGGCCGCCCTCGCCAAGATCGAGGAGGTGTTCGCCTGATGAAGACCGCATACGACGTCATCATCCGCCCCATCATCACCGAGCAGTCCATGGAAGACCTGGACATCAAGAAGTATGCCT
>CAMHEN010000123.1 GCA_946184165.1 uncultured Clostridia bacterium
CCCTCGTCACCGCCGGGCAGGTTCTCGTCGCCGCCCTCGCCGGGCAGGTTCTCGTCGCCGCCCTCGCCGGGCAGGTTCTCATCGCCGCCCTCGTCGTCGCCGGGCTGGTTCTCGTCGCCGCCCTCGCCGGGCAGGATCTCGCCGACGACGTCGTCCGCCGCAGCGGGCTCAACGACCACAAAGACGCCGAACGCCGTCGTCGCAAACGCGACCTCGTTCTCGCTCTCCTCGACCTTTTGGAACTTGATGACCTGCTCCGCCACGCCGTCCCTCACCAGATAGAGAGCCGCATCGTCACGGAGTCCCGCCAGCGCTGCCGCCTGCACGATGACTCCCACGTCCTCCGACGCCTGCACATCGCCCAGGCTGATCTCAAGCATCAGGACCGCGCGCTCGGCCTCGACGTCGGCCAGCGCCCACGCCACGTCCTCCACGTTCTCCACGTCCTTCACGCTCAGCGCTGCGCCTTCCGGGGCGTAGAGCACCTTCACGCCGACCTCATCCTCCGCGCCTTCATGCAGCAGCGCGGTCAGCGGTGCCTGGTCGTGCGTCTGTTCGGGATAGCTCTCTTCGGAATAGCTCTCTTCGAGATAGGCCTCATCGAAGTCTGTCTCCCCGACATTGGGCTCCACGACGTCGGGCTCCACGACGTCGGGCTCCTCGAAATCGATCTCTTCGAGATAGATCTCTTCGTCGTCCAGCTCCCCGGCCATCGTGACGTCAAGGGGCTCGTCGCCGCCGTCCTCGGTTCCGGCATAGGCCGCCGGCAGCAGCGACAGGCACATCGCCACTGTCAGGAGCAGTGCCATCAGCTTCTTTACGCTCTCGTGTTTCATAGCCTCTTCTCCTCCCGGATCCTTCTGCGGCTTCCCGCAGTCGAAGCCCTCATTTTAAGGTGTGGGCGCCCTTTTGTTCGCTTCCGTGCTATCTTTAACGGAATTGCTGTTCTGTCCTGCTTTTTTGTGCAGTCGGTTCCAGCAGGACCAGGCCCATGGCGTCCAGCTCCTTCTGATGCTCGGTACCGCTGGTGAGCAGATAGATCCGCGTCGTGTTCACGCTGCTGTGCCCCAGCAGATCTGCCAGGCGCACGATGTCCTTGTGCTGCCGGTAGTACGTCACCGCGAAGAGATGCCGCAGGTTATGCGGGAACACCTTGCTCGCCTCCACCCCGGATTTCTGGCACAGGGCCTTCATCTCGGCCCAGAGCTGGGTCCGGGCGATCGCCTTGCCGCTGCGTGTCACAAACACCGGGCCGCTTGTGATCCCGCGTTCCCGACAGTAAAGGCGGAGCTTGCGCACCAGCGCCGCGCCCAGCAGTATCGTCCGGGTCTTCCCCTTGTTGCGGAGCGTCACCTGTTTTTCCTCCAGCGCTTCTACCGTCACGTAGCGCAGCTCGCTCACCCGGATCCCCGTGGCGCAGATCGTCTCGATGGCTCGGGCCAGGCGGGGCTTCCCGCTCTGCTCCGCCTGGCGCACCAGTTTCTCGTATTCCTCCCGGCTCAGCTCCCGCTCCGCCGGGCGGTACACGCTCCGCTGCAGCCGCAGCTGTTTGATCCTAAGCTCGCTGCGGCCGAGGAAGGTCAGCAGCCGATTTACCGCCGCCACCGCTACATTCACGGTGGCGGCGCTTTGTTTCAGACTCTTCCGCCAGGCGATCAGATTCTCTTTCGTGAGTTCCCGCTCCCCCAGCCAGGCCGCGAAGTCTCTCGCCACGCGTCCATACCGCGCCACCGTCGTCGGTGCCGCCTCGTTGCCCTCCAGCTCCCTCCGATAGTCTTTCAACATTTCCACGGTGATTGTCATGATCACTCCTCCTGGTTTTTAAATAGGACTTTTTCTTTTTTACATTCATCGGTTCAGATCAAAATATTCTCGCCCGAATCCCGCTCCTGCGCGTTTGCTGCTTAGTTCTCGGCTTGCAGTCCTGTAAAGATGATTTTGCCCCGAAGGATCAGCCGTCAGGCCGATTGCTCCGGGGGCTTTCTTATGCTATGTTCTCATTGTTCTGCTGCATTCGGGCGGCGCCGTCCTCCTTCATCTTCTCCAATACCTGTCCGTACACGTCCAGGGTAAGGCGGCGATGGCGTGCCCGAGGTTTGCCTGTACGGTCTTGATGGGGTCGCAGTTCTGGAGGGAGAGCACAGTGAAGGTGTGGCAGAGATCGTGAAAGCACATCCAGTCCAGGATGGTCATCACAGATGCAAATATCCCGGCTCAGGCTGAAGAGGCTCTCGTCGCGCGGGGCTTCAAGTTCTGAAGCAAGCGGGCTTCTCTGCTTATACAAATTCGGGCGCTCGGAAAGCCGCATGTATCAGCGGCTTCCGAGCGTCCGACTGGTATAGGGTATGGTTTTATATTCCTTGTTCGGGACAGAGCGTGACTTGGATTTCTTTCATTTCTCCCTTACTTAATAATAAAAGGAACGTTCACAGCGCTGCGGCGCTGTGCCAACCGCAGATTCAGGTACAGACTCGCCTATAATCGCTGTGCCTCAGCCGAAGAAGGACGCTGCAAAACGCATCGCGGTCGGAGCCGCGGCGATGCCGCCCTTCCCGGTCTCGCGCAGGGCGCCGGGCAGGCTGAGTCCGACCTGCCGCATGGCGTCGATCACCTCGTCGGCAGGTATGGCCGAGCTGATCCCGGCCAGCGCCAGTTCTGCCGCGGTGAGGGCGTTCATGGCGCCGATGGCATTGCGCTTGACGCAGGGGACCTCCACCAGCCCCGCCACCGGGTCGCAGGCCAGGCCCATGAGGTTTTTGAGGGCGATCGCCACCGCGTTTGCCATCTGCTCCGGCGTGCCGCCGTGCAGGTAGACCAGCGCCGCCGCGGCCATGGCAGAGGCGCTGCCGATCTCCGCCTGGCAGCCGGCCTCCGCGCCGGAGATGGACGCCCGCTGCGCAATGACACAGCCGAAGCCGGAGGCGATATAGAGCGCGTTTACCAGCTCCTCATCCGATGTGCCGTACTTTTCCGCGTAGGGCAGCAGCACGGCCGGCAGGACGCCGCAGGCGCCTGCCGTAGGCGCCGCGACAATACGGTGCATACAGGCGTTGCACTCCCCCATGCGCAGGGCTCCGGCCAGGATCCGGCCGATAAACTCCCCGCTGATGGAGCGCCCCGCCTCGGCCTGCAGACGCATCTTTTCCGCCTGCCCGCCCACCAGCGTGCTGCGGGAGCGCTGCTGCGGGTCATAGGAGGCGTCCGCCTCGCGCATGGCGTCCAGGCATTTGCGCATGCGGGCGCGGGACGCGGCGGGGTCTATGCCGCTCTCCTCCGCGCTGTGGCGCAGGATACATTCCCACAGGGGAAGACCGCTCTTTTCCGCGGCGGAAAGAAGATTTGTAACGGAAGCAAAAATCATGGCGCACCTCCTCAGGGATTGATGCCGACAGCGTCAACAATGTCGGGCATGGAGCGGATCGCGGTAATGAGCTCCTGGCGGATCGGGGTGTCGCATTCAATGACCATGACCGCCTCGCCGCCCCTTGAGCTGCGGTTGACCTGGAAGGTCGCAATGTTGATGCTGCGGCGGGAGATGAGGTAGGAGACGTCCGCGACGCTGCCGGGATTGTCCCGGTTTTTGACGATCAGCGTCGGCGCCTCGGCGGAAAAGCGGAGCTTGATGCCGTTGAATTCCCGGATCTCGATGCGCCCGCCGCCGATGGACGCGCCGACAACCTCCATCGGCTTCCCGTCGGGCTCTGCCCACAGGCGGAGCAGGACGCTGTTGGGGTGGGCATCGCGCAGCTCAACCGTATCAAAACGGAAATCCAGGCCAGCTTCTTTGGCGTAAACAAAGCTGTCGGGGATGCGGGTATCGTCCGGCTCAAAGCCGAGAAGCCCGGCCACGAGGGCGCGGTCCGTCCCGTGGCCGCGGCCGGTGGCGGCGAAGGAGCCGTGAAGAAGCAGCTCTGCCCGAACGGGCGGACGGGCCAGCAATTTGCGCGCAACCAGCCCGATGCGCACCGCGCCGGCAGTGTGCGAGCTGGAGGGGCCGACCATGATGGGGCCAATGATCTCAAAAATGTCCATACAGATCTCCTGTTTCCTGTTGTTGACGGATTGAATGATACTATAGCACACTACACAGAAATAATCAATTTGTATTTATGCATTATGCTAAAAACCGCGCAGGAACTGCCCATTTGCAGGCGGCAGTTTTGTACAAAAGGTTGACAAAAATCGGAAGAAGTGATATACAAGAAGACAAGATCGGTTACGAGAAAAAACCGAACAAACAAGGAGGATACTATGAACAAACGCGTACTCGCCATGCTCCTGTGCCTTGTCATGGTACTGAGCGTCATGTCCATCGGCGCCACGGCCTATGCAGAGGATGTCCCCGCCCATAAGGATACCCTCATCATCGGCACCGCCGCCGACATCAACAACCTGAACCTGCAGCAGCAGCAGGATGCCACCAACAACATCATCCTGAAGAACACCCACCAGACCCTTCTCTTCTTCAACAACGATCCCAATGCCGCCACCCGCTTTGATCCGGGCCTGGCCACCGACTGGGAGTTCACCGACGATACCCACATCATCATGCACCTGCGCGACGATGTCTACTTCAACGACGGTGAGAAAACCCCGATGACCGCGGACGACGTGAAGTTCACCCTGGATATGGCCGTGGGCGAGGGCTCCAAGGTTGCCGGCAACCTGGCGGGCTTTGTCTCCTGCTCCGTCGTGGATGAGCACACCGTTGAGATCGAGATCGAGACCTACAACAACGAGTTCATTTACTCCCTGGCTTCCGTTCCCCTTTCCGTCCAGTCCAAGAAGGCCTGGGAGAGCGGCATGGATGAGCCCTGGTTCATCGGCACCGGCCCCTATAAGTTCGTCAAGTGGGAAGAAGGCGTTGTCTGCCGTCTGGAGAAGGTCGCGGATTACTGGGGCAATAACCTGCCCGCCGGCGACATCTTCGCTCCCGGCGTCTCCGATGCCATCGAGTTCCGCCCCTATCTGGAGGCTTCCTCCCGCGTCATCGCCCTGCAGAACGGTGAGATCGACGTCTGCATCGATCCCCCGATGAACGAGCTGCAGTACCTCGAAGAGGACAAGAACGTCACCGTCTACGAGCAGACCGGCACCCGCCTGTTCTACTTTGCCTTCAATACCCAGAAGGCTCCCTGGGACAACGAGAAGCTGCGCCAGGCTGTCGCCTGCGCCATCAACCGTGACGACGTGCTGACCGTCGCCGTCGACGGCAAGGGCACCCTCCAGAAGACCATCCTCAACCGCGGCCTGTGGGGCTTCTATGATGATATGGAAGGCTTCAACTACGACCTTGACCGCGCCAAGGCGCTCATGGCCGAGGCCGGATATCCCGACGGCGGCATCAGCACCACCCTGACCTACTCCACCAGCGGCGCCTATGCCAACATCGCCACCGTCATCCAGGACAACCTCTCCAAGATCGGCATCACCGTCACCCTCAACCCGATGGAGGATGCGACCCTGAAGGAGACCTGCGTCAACGGCGATCAGGAACTGTACCTCTGGCGCTGGAACGAGGACTCCAAGGTCGACTTCGTCTACCGTGACCTGTACTACACCGGCTCCACCTCCAACTACCACCACTACTCCGATCCTCACGCCGACGAGCTGATCGACAAGGTCGCCACCGAGAAGGATCAGGACGCGCGCATGGCTGCCGGCATCGAGCTGCAGGAGTACCTGGTCAATGCCTGCCCGCAGGTTCCCCTCTACATTGCCAACCTCGTCATTGCCTTCAACAAGGACCTGCAGGGTCAGTACTTCTATGGCGGCGGCAACCATAACTGGAGCCACGCCTACATCGCCAAGTAAGCCCTGACCGGCAAGCTCTGGTATCGTAAAAACGCATAGACACAGCGGTGTCGCAGCGCGATTCTTCTCGTCGCGGCACCGCTTTTCTTTATCTCTTTTCCGGAGGTGGATATTCTTGCTGAAATATATCGGGAAACGCCTGCTGATGCTGATACCGGTCATCCTGGTTACGTCCTTCCTGATCTTCTGGGCCATGAGCCTGACCGGCGGCGACCCCGCCCGTCAGATCGCCGGCGACCGCGCCACCGAGGCCGAGGTCGAGGCGATCCGCGAGGAGATGGGACTGAACGATCCCTTCCTCGTGCGCTACGGCAATTACATGAAGGGCATGCTGACCGGCGACATGGGCAAATCCTACGTCACAAACAAGGACGTGTTCCGCACCTTTATGGAGAAGCTGCCCAACACCTTGATGCTGGGCGGCGCGGCGGTACTGATCGCCATCATCGTCTCCCTGCCCCTGGGGATTTATACCGCCATCCATCAGAACACCTGGAAGGACACGGCCGGCATGGTCTTTGCCCTTTTCGGCACCTCCATGCCGAACTTCTGGCTGGGCCTGATGCTCATTATTCTTTTCTCTCTGAAGCTCCACTGGCTCCCGTCCGGCGGTAAAAACGGTTTCGCGAGTTTGATTCTGCCGGCCCTGACGGTGGGCTTCGGCCTGGCGGCGCTCATCACGCGCACCACACGCTCGTCCATGCTGGATGTGATCCGACAGGATTACATGACCACCGCGCGCGCAAAGGGCTGCTCGGAAAAGCGCGTGATCTTCCGCCATGGCCTGAAAAACGCCCTCATCCCCATCATCACGGCCATCGGCCTGCAGATGTCCCTGGTCATCACCGGCTCCGTCCTCGCGGAGACCGTGTTCTCCTGGCCGGGCATCGGCCGCCTGGTCTATGACTCCATCAGCAAGCGCGACACGCCCATGGTGACGGGCTCGATCATCATGTGTTCGGTGCTGATGTGTATTATCAATCTGGTCGTTGACCTGATCTACGCTTTCTTTGACCCGCGCATCAAGGCGCAGTACAGCAAAAAGAGGTGAGTGCCATGAACAAAAAACAAGTCAAGCGCCGTACCCGCGCGCAGGAAATCTGGCACCGCCTGCTGCAGAACAAGGGTGCCGTCATCGGCATGATTTTCCTGACCGTGCTGGTGCTGGCTGCCGCACTCTCCCCTGTCATCTTTGATTACGAGACCGATGTCATCGGGCAGAACATATCCGAGCGCCTCATGCATCCCTGCAAAGCACACCCCTTCGGCACCGACGAGGTGGGGCGTGACCTCTTCGCACGCGTCATCTACGGCGCCCGCTACTCGCTGGCGATCGGCGTGGGCGCGGTGCTGCTGGGTCTCTGCGTCGGCCT
>CAMHEN010000124.1 GCA_946184165.1 uncultured Clostridia bacterium
GCTGCCTTTGTAGATGAGGCCCTTTTCATAGAGGTCGCAGAAGTTCTCGCGCACGGCTCTCGCGCAGACCTCGTCCATGGTGAAGCGGCTGCGGCTCCAGTCGCAGGAGACCCCCATGCTCTTCTGCTGCTCGACGATGCGGTCGCCGTACTGTTTCTTCCAATCCCAGACGCGCTCAAGGAACTTCTCGCGCCCGAGATCGTAGCGGGTCTTCCCTTCCTCCCTGCGCAGGACCTCCTCCACCTTGATCTGGGTGGCGATGCCCGCGTGGTCGACGCCGGGGAGCCACAGGGCGGCGTAGCCCTGCATGCGCTTATAGCGCGTCAGGATGTCCTGCAGGGTCGCGTCCAGGGCGTGGCCCATGTGGAGCTGACCCGTGACGTTGGGGGGCGGCATGACGATGGAGAAAGGCTCCTTGTCCGGGTCGATCTCGCCCCGGAAGCAGCCGTTTTCCTCCCACATGTCATAGATCTTCTTTTCGACCTGCTTGGGATCGTAGGTCTTCGGCAGTTCTCTCATGTTGATTACTCCTTTAACAAAAACGCCCTGAGACATTCGTCTCAGGGCGATAAGATACCGCGGTGCCACCTGAATTCCGCATCGCTGCGGCACTCCTGCGCTCTGTAACGGGAGCGGCCCGCCCGGACTACACAGTCATCAGACCTTCACCCGGGGCGCTCGGGGCCGACCTTCCGCCCCGCCTCACAGGGACTTGCACCGTCCGTCCCCTCTCTGTGATCGGCAAATGGCGTACTCCTGCCCGTCTCAGCGCAGATACAAGGAGGATTTTACAACAGGGCCCGCCTTTTGTCAAGCAAGCAATAAGAAAAACCGGGTTGCCCCGGTTTTCTGTGTTTTACTTGAGCATGTCCTTGAGGGATTCGAGATCCTGGAAGCCGACGCGGGTCTCCTTGACCTGGCCGTCCTTGAGCGCGATCAGCATAGGGATGCTCATGACGCGGAAGCGTCTTGCCAGGGCGGGCTCCTCGTCCACGTCGACCTTGCAGACCTTCACGGCGTCGCCGCACTCGGCGTCGAGCTGCTCGAGCACCGGAGCCTGCATGCGGCAGGGACCGCACCAGGTCGCCCAGAAGTCCACAAGGGTGAGACCCTCGCCGGTGACGGCGTCAAAATTGCCGGAATTGAGATGGGTAATGGCCATATTCATTCTCCTTTATTTCAAAAATCTAACTGTTGTATGAAACTAATCTACCATATTTTTATTGAAATGACAAGAGCAATCGTATATAATACAGGAGTTGCGACAAAGCGCCGCCCCCTTCGGCGGCAGATCGGAGAGAGAAAATGGAAGAGAACGCCAGAAACTTTATTGACGCTTTTATACAGGAGGACATCGCCGAGGGCGGACAGTTCGCCGGGATGCAGGTGCACACCCGCTTCCCGCCCGAGCCCAACGGATACCTCCATATCGGCCACTGCAAGGCCCTGACCATCGACTTCGGCACGGCGGAGCATTTCGGCGGCATCTGCAACCTGCGCATGGACGACACGAACCCCGCCAAGGAGGACACCGAATTCGTGGAGGCCATCCAGGAGGATATCCACTGGCTGGGCTTTGACTGGGGTGACCGCTTTTATTATGGCTCGGATTACTTTGAAAAAACCTATGAATATGCCGTGGAGTTTATCAAAAAGGGTCTCGCCTATGTGTGCGAGCTGACGCCCGAGCAGTTCAAGGAATACCGCGGCGACACCACCCACCCCGCCGTGAGTCCCTGGCGCGACCGGCCGATTGAGGAGAGTCTCGATCTCTTCGAGCGCATGAAGAACGGCGAATTCCCCGAGGGCAAATACACCCTGCGGGCGAAAATCGACCTTGCGAGCGGCAACTTCAACATGCGCGATCCCGTCCTCTACCGCATCCGCTATATCGAGCACCACCGCCAGGGCACCAAGTGGTGCATCTACCCGATGTACGACTTTGCCCACCCGATCCAGGACGCGCTGGAGGGCATTACCCACTCCCTCTGCTCGCTGGAGTACGAGGCCCACAGGCCCCTCTATGACTGGGTCGTGACCAACGCCTCCATCCCCTTCCACAAGCCCCGGCAGATCGAGTTTGCCCGTCTCGGCATCAACTACACGGTCATGTCCAAGCGCAAGCTCAGAAAGTTAGTGGAGGAGGGCTACGTCTCCGGCTGGGACGATCCGCGCATGCCGACGCTCTGCGGGCTGCGGCGCCGCGGCTACACCTCCGCCTCCATCCGGAATTTCTGTGACAGGATCGGTGTGTCGAAGGTCGACTCCACCGTGGACTGGGCCCTGCTCGAGAGCTGCCTGCGGGATGATCTGAACTTAAACGCCCGCCGCGTCATGGCGGTGCTGCGGCCCGTGAAGCTCACCGTCACGAACTACCCCGAGGGGAAGCATGAGCTTCTCACCGTCGAGAATAATCCCCTCCGCCCCGAGGACGGCAGCCGCGAGATCAGCTTCTCCCGCCACCTCTGGGTCGAGCGGGACGACTTCATGGAGGTCCCCGCGCCGAAGTACAAGCGCCTCTACCCGGGCAACGAAGTCCGCCTCAAGGGCGCCTATCTCGTCACCTGCACGGGCTGCGTGCGGGACGCCGAGGGCAATGTTACCGAGATTTTGTGCGAGTACGATCCCATGAGCCGCGGCGGAGACCCCGCCGACGGGCGCAAGGTCAAGGGCGCCACCATCCACTGGGTCGACGCGGAGACCGCCGCCGACGCCGAGGTGCGCATCTATGACTACCTCTTCGCAGATCCCGAGCCGGACGGGCCCGACAAGAACTTCCTGGACTACCTCAATCCCGAGAGTCTGAGCGTGCTGACCCACTGCAAGGTCGAGGCCTGCCTCGCCGATATCCCCATGCCGGAGCACGGCAGGAACGCCGAGAGCTTCCAGTTCATGCGCCAGGGCTACTTCTGCCTGGATAACCGCGACGCCGCCCCCGGACACCTGGTCTTCAACCGCGCCGTCGCCCTCAAGGACAGCTTCCGGAAATAAACCCATACAGACGATCCCCCGCGGAGCCGTGCCGTGTGCATGGTCCCGCGGGGGATTTTTTTGCTGTTTTCTTATTGCATGGCCACGAAGGGGATCCCGTGCCGGGATGCATAGTCCTGCACGGCGCCGCCCGCCGGCGCGCGGATCGAGAGGATCCTGCAGCCCTCAAAGGCGTTGTCTGCGATCACAGCGTCCGCGTTCGGAATGAAGATCACATAGAGCGCCTCACAGTCTGCAAAGGCCCTGTCTTCGATGGAATTCGTCCGTTCGGAGAGCCGGATGCGTCCGAAGCTGCCGCCGGAGAAGGCCTCCGCCCCGATCGTCTCGAGCATGGCCGGCACGATCAGCTCCGGCACCGTGCTGTTCAGCGGCACGAAGCGGACGCCGTCGATGCGCGCCGCCTCCTGCGCGATGGAGTCTGCATAGCCGTAGATCACGAAGGCGGAGGAGCAGCCCTGAAATGCGCCCGTCCCGATGGAGGTCGCGGACGCCGGGATCACCGCGCTTCCAAGTCTGCTGCAGGATCGAAACGCGCCCGCGCCTATCCGCTCGACCTGCGGCAGCTCCAGCGCTCCCGTCATCCTGTAGCAGGAGCTAAAAGCGTCTTCTCCGATCTCCTTTATGGTGCTCGGCAGGCTCACGCTCGTGAATATCGAGCAGCTTCGGAAGGCCCTGGCTCCGATCCGCTCTACGCCCTCCTCAATCACAAGCAGTGTAGCCTGAGAGCTTGTAGAGACTAGATATTTATACCCGTTATCATCCAGTACGTTACCACTTCCGCCTTCACTGTTCAGCGCGTCCGCTCCGATGCTCTTCACGCTGCCCCGGATCGTCAGCTTTTCAAGCGCCGTGCTATTCAGCTTCAGCATCCCGCAGGTGATCTCCTGCACACCGCCGACGCTCAGCTCCTTCATGCCATGGCAGCCCACAAACGGTCCGTTGTAGCCGTCCACCCCCAGCGTCTCCACGCTGTCCGGGATATACAGGCTCTTCAGCGAACTGCAATTGTAAAACGCATAGGCCCCGATGCTCTTCACGCTCTCGCCCAGGCTCACGCTCCGCAGACTGCTGCATTCCGAAAAAGCGCTCTGACCGATGCTCTCAAGCCGGTTCCCGAAGCTGACCGAGTTCAGTTTGCTGTTGTAAAACGCGCCCGCACCTATCCGCTCGACCTGCGGCAGCTCCAGCGCTCCCGTCATCCTGTAGCAGGAGCTAAAAGCGTCTTCTCCGATCTCCTTTATGGTGCTCGGCAGGCTCACGCTCGTGAATATCGAGCAGCTTCGGAAGGCCCTGGCTCCGATCCGCTCTACGCCCTCCTCAATCACAAGCAGTGTAGCCTGAGAGCTTGTAGAGACTAGATATTTATACCCGTTATCATCCAGTACGTTACCACTTCCGCCTTCACTGTTCAGCGCGTCCGCTCCGATGCTCTTCACGCTGCCCCGGATCGTCAGCTTTTCAAGCGCCGTGCTATTCAGCTTCAGCATCCCGCAGGTGATCTCCTGCACACCGCCGACGCTCAGCTCCTTCATGCCATGGCAGCCCACAAACGGTCCGTTGTAGCCGTCCACCCCCAGCGTCTCCACGCTGTCCGGGATATACAGGCTCTTCAGCGAACTGCAATTGTAAAACGCATAGAGCCCGATATTCTTCAGGCCGTATCCCAGTTCCGCCGCCTGAAGCGTGGAACAGCCGCTGAAGGCGCGCTTGCCGACGTGCCTCAACTGGTCGTCCGCCTGCACGTTGGTGATGTTGGAGCCGACAAAGCAGGACTCCCCGATCGCGGCGACCCCGTCCTCCGCGGACAGCCGGACGCCGAAGCTGGTCGGGTAATTGTACCAGCCCCTGTATCCGTAGAACATGGAGTTGATGGCGAGCACGTAGCTCAGGGATTGATGCGCGTCTCTGATTGAGGTCAATCTCCCCGCGCCTTTAAAGTATATCCACAGCTCCATGGCGCTCTCCAGAAGGTTTTCCGCCTTCGCCGCGTCGAAATTATCAAAATGCGCGACCTCTGCGATCGAATCGGCAAGGGCCAGATTATAGATGTCTGTCAGGTCCTTGCGGCGTTGGATATTGTAGCCGGTCTCGTTTTCCAGATACTCCACCCGTTCCCGGTTCTCCGCCAGCCACGCGGTGAATTCCTGATCCGACATCCCCTCCGTATCGCGCAGGCAGGAACTTGCCCGCAGTACAAGCGCGTCCGCCTTGTCAAAGAAGGCCGTGACCTCATCAAATCCTATCTTTTGTCCGGCATAGGATTGAAGAACCGTCAGCAGATTCTCTCCCGCAAAGAAACCCACAGACTCCAGGAAGTCCTTGAGGGTATTCCCGTCCCGCATCATAAAGGCGACGCCGCGAAACAGCGCCTGACAGCCGACCCCATTGGTCGCAGACGCATTGGGGATCCAGTCATTGAGGATGTCGCTCAGATAGATCGTGGTTTCGGGCGTCCCGGTATAATCCACTTTCGCCTCATTCTTGAACCGCTGCAGGAAGTTTGGGGAGCTGCAGTCAAATACTCTCGGGTTGTCGATGCCGTAGCGCACATAGCCCCAGTCCGCCATCGGCAGGATGGGGATGATATCGTCGCTGCTGTTGAAATTGAAGATGTTCCGGTAATCCGTGTTCCGCACGGCCGCCCGCCTGCTCACGGCCGGGCAGGCAAAGTTGTAGCTGTGCACATCGCCGGGTGCAACGAGCGCGGCCAGGTTCTTGCCCGGCACGGCGCCGCTGCTGCCGTCCGTCAGCTCGCCCGCCACGATGTTCGATACCGCCGCGCCCCGGCTGTGGCCCGTTGTCAGCACGATCCTGCGGTCAGCCCCGTCTTGCTCCATGAGGGAGCAGAGATTGCTCATGATCTCCGCCCGCGACAGGTAGAAGCCCGCGTGGTCTTCCCCATCGCCGATGTTGAAATTGCTGTTCCAGTCATAGCCGCCTCTGGTCCCCTGCACGATCACCAGATAGACTATGGTGTTGGATTCGCCGTCTTTGATGGGCTTTGCGGCGATGGTGTAGCGCACAAAGTCGTTGTCGGACACGGTATGCACGCGGTCATAGTTTCCGATGCCGGTATAGGGTTCAAAGCCCATATTCCGCAGCGTCGCATAGAGATCTGTCGGGGTGCTGCCGACGTCGACATAGGCCAGCGCCGCGAGGCCGATCGAGATCTTCGCAAGCTCCGGCGACATCACCGTGCTGCCGCCCAGGAAGAAGCTGTCGCTGTAGCTGAAGCCGCTCGTATACCGGCCGCCGGTGATGCCGTAATCAAAGCTGTAATCCTGATAGGCAGGTACGGGCGCTTCCTCGCTCCAAAAAGCCTCATTGTCCGACAGATACAGGGATTCCGGCCCTTCCCCGTCCGCCGCGGGATCCTCATCCGCCGCGGAGTAATCATCCGACACGGAGTAATCGTCCGGCGCGGAGTAATCGTCCGCCGGGCCGTCGTCCTCTTCCGGCCGCGGCGTCAGCGGAAGCTCCGGCAGCGTCGGCGCCGCATCCTCCGCAAGGACAATCCCTTCGGTCCCCTCGGCAAAGGAGAGCGGCACAGTACCAAACAACAGCATCGCTGTCAGCAGAAGACAAACCGCCCTTTTCATGGTGCTTTCTCCCTTCATATCGTATGCCTCAAAGTGGCTGTAATTCTAAATTTATCCATTTTTACTATACCGCAAAGGCTCCCGAATTGCAACAAAAAAGAAGCGGAAACCACCAGGTTTCCGCCCATAAGCTGCCGTGCGTGTTCATAACGGACTCAATCCCCGTTTAAACCAAATCGGAGGACCCCCGTGAGTCCTCCGATTTGGTAAGGAAGAAGGACTCAGTGGATGTGCAGTTTTCGCGGCTCTTACGGAAACCGCGGAAACGGAACGGAACTGAGTTCTTCTGACGTTGGTCGGAGTGCGGGGATTTGCATGCATCCCGTCCCTTTTGGGGACGGGATAATAGTATCAACCAGTCTGCGCACTGGTCGATGCAGCCGCCCCCGGCGGCTGCGATGACGATTCAAATCCCCACACATTGAAAAACGCAGGGCCGCCATGTGGCGACCCTGCGTTTTTGGTCGGAGTGCGGGGATTTGAACCCCGGGCCTCTTGGTCCCGAACCAAGCGCGCTACCATCTGCGCTACACCCCG
>CAMHEN010000125.1 GCA_946184165.1 uncultured Clostridia bacterium
TAGTTGAGCACGCCGAAGGTCATCTCATCGTCCATGGAGTAGATGAAGAGCTTGCCGCCGTTGGCCTTGGCAGCCGCGACGATCTCGTCGAACTTCTGCTCGATGTAGCTGTAGGCGCCGTCAGCGCTCCAGTTGCAGACGACGGTGTAGCCGCCAAAGATCTTGTCGATGTCCTCCTGGGTCCAGATCGTGGTGGTCTCATATTCGCCGGTCTGCGCGTCGGAGTACTTCACCTCGCCGCGGAGGAACTGCTCAAAGCCCTCCTGGCGGCGGGAGCAGACAGTGCCGTTGTCGCCGTAGAGGACCACGACGGTGTCGCCCGGCTCCATGCCGTTCTTCTGCAGCCAGTAGGCAATACCGGCGCCGCACTGCCAGTTGTCGCCGGAGGCGTTCAGCGCGGCATAGGCCTCGGTGGCCTCAATGATACGGTCGAAGGAGATGAAGGGGATGCCTTCAAAGTACAGGGCTTCCTGACCGGCCTGGGCGGAGTCGTCCAGCGCCATCATGACCACGAGGGCGGCGTCGCCGTTGGCGATGATGGTGTTGCACTGGTCGACCTGCTCCTCACCGGAGGAGGCGGGCATGTAGACGGCCTTGTACTCGCCGGCGGCAGTGATCTCGTCGCACTTGGCCTGGGCGTAGGCGCCGGCCTGGGCGGTCCAGCCGTGGTCAGGGGTGGGACCGAGAACATACAGGGTCTTGCCCTCAGCAAAGGCGGAGGCGCCGCCGATGCAGAACAGGGCGCTGATCATGCAAAGGGTCAGCAGGATTGCGAGCAGTTTTTTCATGATGATTCCTCCTTAAAAAAATATAACGACTGCTTTCGCAGTTATTACCGTGCGCTCCGGCTCCCCGGCGGACGGTACGAAAGCCGATCCGATCTCCCGGGGTATGGGTCTATGTAAATGATAGCAATCCGGTCCGTAAAATGCAAACACCTTCTGCGCCGACCCCGCTTTTTTAGCGCATATGACAAAAACCGGATTTTGGATTTATGGACTTTGACGACACCCCGAATCTTTTTCCGAAACGACACAGGCCGCAGAGCCGATCCTGCGATCGGCCCTGCGGCCTTGTCTTAAAACAGATCCAGACTGCTGTCCAGGTAGATCTCCTCCCGGACCCTGAGCTGGTGCTCCGGCTTTGTGAGATAATAGAGCAGGAACTCCAGGACTACGGCGCTGCCGAGTCCCCGCCCCTCGATCTTGAACTGGTCAAAGCCGTTCGGAAGGTAGACGTCCCGGATATCCCCAATGCCGATGAAGCCGGGGTTTTGCATCGCGTCGGAAAAGCGATAGCCCCTGCCCGCCGCCGGGGAGGTGCAGATATGCTCCGGGCAGGCCTCGCCGAGATTTCTGCGGCTGACGTTCTCATAGCAGGCCCTGCGCTCCGGGCAATCGAAGCGGCAGCACTCGTTGCAAAGAAACTCCGCCTTCCGCTTCAGCGCGTCGGGCAGGGCGTTCAGCCGGTCGAAAGCCTTGTTCAGCCGGAAGTCCGGCACCACAAAGCGAAACGCCGGACGCTTCAGCTCCGCCTCGAGCAGGTCGAATTCCGTCAGGACCTTCGTGGTCGAGGAGACGAAATAAAACCCCGGGTACTCCCTCAGCAGGTATTCAAGCAGCAGATCCGACGTGAGGATCACGCCGTTTTGTACCGGGCCGCTCTTTTCAAAGAGGGCGCAGAGCGCGTTGCATTTCCGGTCCGGCAGGTGCTCCTCGCGGAGGAGGGAGTTTGTGAAGGTGAGGCGCGCGGAGATCCCATACTCCCGCAGCAGCGCCGCCGTCTCCTCCGGCCGGTCCTCTCCGAAGCCGACGCGGCCTCCGCCCCACAGGCAGTCGGCAGGCGCGCCGTATACGGAGCCGATGTCGCACCAGTCGTAGAAATACTCCCTGTGCCCGCGAAAGAGCGGCAGGAACGCGCGGTACAGCTCAGCAAATTCAAAGAGGCCGGGAAGATGATACACTGCCTTCATTGTCTGTCCTCCTCCAGCAAAGGCGCTGTCAGCGGAAGCTGTTGGCCCAGTTCACAAGGGAATTGTGCCAGACGTTCCCGAGCACGTCCCGGCGCATGCTCTCGGTGACGGGGCCGTTCTTCGCCATCTTGCCGAGGATCACAGCCTGGAGCTGCTCGACCGTCATGAGATCATAGGGGATGTCGGGGATCTCCGCATCCTCCGGCCGGGGCTCCGCCGCGGTCTTCTCCGCGGGCGCCTCCGTCTTTTCCGCCGTCTTCGAGGTTTCGGGCCTCGGGGCCGGCTCTGCGGACGCGGCCGTGCATACGGGCACTTCGGGCCGGGCGTTCCCGTCGTCGGGGGCAAAGATGTCCCCGCTGCAGGCGCCGAGACAGACGTTCAGACGCCCGCCGCCGCTCTCGATCCGCCGCCCGGTGAGAAGCCCCACATAGGCGGGGGCCTGCGCCTCCACATTCATCCAGGCCTCGCCGTCGCTGTTATTCACCGTGACGATGAGCCTGCCGCGCGAAAAGGCGTACTGCCGGGTCGTGAGACTGAGCTCGCGGTACTCGCCCCGGACCAGGTCGCTCTTCCACTCCCGGCGGATCCTGCCGAGAGCAGCGATGAGCGCGGTGCAGGGGTTCTTTTCATAATCGTCCCGGTGTTCGCTGAGGTCGATATACGGCCGGAGGGAATCGTCCGAGCCGCGCTCCTTCCGCCCGTCGATGCCGAACTCGCTCCCGTAATAGACCGAGGGGATGCCGGGCAGGGTGTAGAGCAGGATATGGACCGGCAGAAAGTGGGCCTTGTTCATGAGTTTTGTGTGGATGCGCTCCACGTCGTGGTTGTCCACAAAGTTATAGAGCTTGATGTGGGCGGGCACCAGGCCGTTGGTGCGCCGGACCGTATGGGCGATCTCGAAATAGTTGTGGTCGTTGTGGCCGCTGTAAAGGGCCTTGTGCAGGGCGTAGTTCGTGACAGAGTGGAGGGTGTTTTCATTGGCCCAGCGGGAGTAGTCCCCGTGGATCACCTCGCCCATCAGCCAGAACTCCGGCTTGACCTCGTCGGCTGTGCGGCGCAGGGCCTTCATGAATTCAAAATCCAGCACGTCGGCGGCGTCAAGGCGGACGCCGTCCACGTCGAACTCCCGCACCCAGAAGCGGATCACGTCGCAGATATAGTCCCGGACGGCGGGGTTTCGCTGGTTGAGCTTCGCCAGCAGATTGTACCCGCCCCAGTTGTCATAGGAGAAGCCGTCGTTGTATTCGTTGTTTCCCCAGAAGTTCACATTGCAGTACCAGTCCCGGTATGCAGAGTTCTCCCGCTTTTCCCGGAGGTCTTTGAAGGCGAAGAAGTCCCGCCCGGTGTGGTTGAAGACCCCGTCGAAGATGACCCGCAGCTCTGCCTCGTGGCAGGCCGCGACAAAGGCCCGCAGATCCTCATTCGTGCCGAGGCGGCTGTCCAGAAGGCGGTAGTCGGTGGTCTCATAGCCGTGGCCCACGGACTGGAACAGGGGGCCTATATAGAGGGCGGTAAAGCCCAGTCTTTTCAGATGTGCGATCCAGGGCAGCAGCGTATTGAGACGGTGCACCGGTTCGCCATAGTCGTTCTGTCGGGGCGCCCCGGTGAGCCCCAGGGGGTAGATATGGTAGAATACAGCTTCCTCATACCATGCCATGCGGATGATCTCCTTTACGCCAAGGGTTAACAGACCTTGGCAAAAATTCTTTTGCATTATAGCAACCCGGGCAGGCCATTGCAAGTGCTTTCTCCCCCTGTCGGAAGTCAAAGATCCCGATCAAAAAGCAGGCGTCTCGCTGTTGGCAAAATGTCGACAGCGTGAAAGCAAAAATGGGAACTCCCAAAAAAGTTCCCATTTTTGCACGGATTGAGCGTGAAGGGGGGGATTCCTCCGCCACCTTCACGATCCCCTTACGGATCCGACCCGGGATAAAAGGGGTTTGTCTGCAGTCCTTGCCGTTATCAGCCCACGTAATTCCACACGTTCAGCCTCTCGGCCGTCCGCTGCTCCTCGGGCGTTATGCCGGGCACGAACTCCGTCACCCATGCGTCTCCCGTGGCGCGGTCAATATAGTAGCGGTTCTGCGCCCCCGTGTAGGAGCGGAACAGGACCACGATCTCCCGTGCGTCGCTGGAGGAGAGCTCCCAATAGGCCGGGTACTCTCCACTGTTCACGGCGCTCTCCAGTTCCGGATTCTGCAGGATGCAGTAGCGCTTGATCGCAGCGAGCGCCTGCTCGTCCGAAAGTGTGCTCTCCCCGCTTCTCTGCATGGTCGAAAGCGTTTTCACCATATAGCCAAAGCGCCTGAGCATGCCTTCGGATTCCGTAATAAAGGAGTGCACGGCGGCAATGCGGCAGCCGTCGGGCGCCGGGATGATATACACCGTCTGCAGATGCTCCGGCATGCGGTTGGTGTTTTTGATCACATCGGCCACGATGCGGATGCCTTTCCCCGCATGGTCGAGATCAAAGGAGTCCACGTAGAGATCATATTCCTTCGACAGGGTCGCCTTGATGGCGTCGGCGACAAGCTCGGCGTCTCCGCTGTCGGCTCTCACCTCGAGATAGTTCTCGGGATTGCCGGGCTCATCCCAGACGGAGACAAAGCGCTCGCAGTCCGCGCTGCTCTGCCGCACAAAGGATTCATAGTCATAGTCCATCTCAAAGCCGAGCCTCTCGTTTCTGACATGTTCATAGTGGACCGTCTCCTCCATGCCTTCCAGCATGATGACCGAGTCGAAGCGCTCGCCGTTCTGTCTGCCGGGTGCGGCAGGCGCGGGCTGCGCCGGTTCCGCTGCGGCCTGCGGTTCCGCGGGCGTCTCCCCGCCGGCGCTGCGGGCCTTCCCGCATCCGGTCAGCAGGAGCGCGAGAGTCAGGATGATTGACCATACAAGGAAAGATTTCTTCATGTTGTCCTCCAAATGTCTGTCGCCTGGCATTGATTATGATTATCGCGCGAATGACTCAAAGAACCATCCGCGCGATAGTTATTATATCCCCTGCGCTGTAAAAGCGCAAGCGACTTAAGGGAACAGCGCCGTTTTTCAGAAGCTCGTCCGCCGGTTCATCGTAAAAGCGCAGGCCACGCCCCATAGATAGTCCTTCGGAAGTGTTTTCCTCGTTATTCCCCCGAATCATTATGAACCAGACGAAGCCGATGGCGGCTCCGTCTGGTTTTCGGATCGAGCGGATCAGGCTTTATTCAGCTCTTTCAGCATCTGCTCGAGCATCCGCGCGCTGTTCTCGTCCCCGCCGAAGCTCAGCATCCCGCGCAGCGGCATGTACTGGAGCATGGCAAGGTTCATCTCCTCGGTGATGGCCTCGCTGGCCGCACTGCCCTTGTCCGCTTCATCGGCGGGCGGGGCGAAGATCGCGCTGATGCTGTCGAGCAACGGCTTCAGGACCGCCGCGGCGTGGGGGTCTGCCAGGATATCCATGAAGATGCTGTCCATGTCGTAGTGCTTCGGCAGCTCCACGGTGGACTGCACGTTCACCTCCGCTCGCAGGGCGATGTCCCGGGAAGAGCTGCCGATCTCGACGGCGAAGGCGCCGCTCTCCACATGCCAGTCGTGGATCTGGGTGTTCCAGTAAGCGAAAGAGCGCTTGTCGAGCGTAAAGCTGACCTCCTTCTCCTCCCCCGGCTCGAGCGCGACCTTCTCAAAGCCCTTGAGTTCGCGCACAGGGCGGAAGACACTGCTCTCCACGTCGCCCACATAGAGCTGGACCACCGCCTTGCCTGCGCGGCCGCCGGTGTTTTTCACCTTGACCGTGGCGGTCAGCGTGTCCTGATCGGTGATCTCCGACGCGCTCAGGCGCAGGTCGGAGTATGCAAAGCCGGTATAGCTCAGACCATGGCCGAAGGGGAAGAGCACCTCTGCTTCCTTCCTGTCGTAATAGCGATAGCCGACGAAAATGCCCTCGCGGTATTCGGCCACGTTGCCCTCGCCGCCGTAGCAGAGATAGGAAGGATTGTCGGCGAGCTTTACGGGGAAAGTCTCCGGCAGATGGCCGGAGGGATTGACGTCGCCGAAGAGGACCCGGACTTCCGCAAGGCCCACCGCCTGGCCGCCCAGATAGGCCTCCAGCACAGCCTTGACCTTCCCGATCCAGGGCATCTCGACAGGGGAGCCGTTGTGCAGCACCACCACCGTGTTGGGGTTGGCCTCGGCCACGGCCTCGATCAGCCGGTTCTGGCAGTCGGGCAGGCGCATGTGCCTGCGGTCATAGCCCTCGGACTCATACACATCGGGCAGACCTGCGAACACCACCGCCGCCTTTGCGGTCTTCGCCGCGGCCACGGCCTCGGTGATCTGCTCATCGCCTGCAATATCCGCCGCGGCGCTGAAGCCCCGGGCGTAGGTGATCTTCAGGCCCTTCGCCGCCTCCAGCGCGGAGCTGACCTTGAAGCTGTTGATGTGGGAGCTGCCGCCGCCCTGATATCTGGGTTTTTCGGCAAACTCGCCGATGAAGGCGATCGCGTCTTCCTTATGAAGCGGGAGAAGCGCGTCCTCATTCTTGAGGAGCACCATGCAGTCGGCCGCGATCTCGGCTGCCAGCAGATGCTGCGCCTCCTTGTCCCAGGGGGTATCGGGCTTTGCATTTTCCGTATAGCGGAAGACGATATTCAAAATGCGCTCCACCGCCTGATCCACCAGCTTCTCGTCCAGCCTCCCGGCCCGGACGGCCTCGACGATCCTGCGGTCGTTGACACCGCCCGAGGAGGGCATCTCCAGGTCCAGTCCTGCGGCCACGCCCGCTACACGGTCGGACACCGCGCCCCAGTCGCTCATCACATACCCCTCAAAGCCCCACTCCTTACGGAGGACCTCGGTCAGCAGCCAGGGGTTTTCGGAGGCATAGACGCCGTTCAGGCGGTTGTAGGAGCACATGACGGTCCAGGGCTGCTCCTCCTTGACGGCGGTCTCGAAGGCGGGCAGGTAGATCTCGCGCAGCGTGCGCTCGTCCACTTCTGCCGAAGAGCTCATGCGCCGGTGCTCCTGCGAGTTTGCGGCGAAGTGCTTGATGCTGGTGCCGACGTTGCGGCTCTGGACGCCGT
>CAMHEN010000126.1 GCA_946184165.1 uncultured Clostridia bacterium
CCACTTCCACGATGGGCAGGCCGAACTTGGTGGCAAATTCCCAGTCGCGCTGGTCGTGGCCAGGCACGCCCATGACGATGCCGGTGCCGTAGCCCATGAGGACGTAGTCGGAGACGAACATAGGCACGACCGCGCCGGTGGCGGGGTTCGTGACCTCAATGCCGTCGAGGCGCACGCCGGTCTTCTCCTTGTTGAGCTCACCGCGCTCAAAGTCGGACTTGCGGGAGGCGGCGTCCTTGTAGGCCGCGACCTCGTCCCAGTTCCCGATCCGGTCCTGCCACTTGTTCAGCAGCGGATGCTCCGGAGAGATGACCACATAGCTCACGCCGAAGAGCGTGTCGGCGCGGGTGGTGTAGACGGTAATGTCGTCGGGGGTGTTGGTCTTGAAGGTGACCTCGCAGCCGGAGGAGCGGCCGATCCAGTTCTTCTGCTGGACCTTGACGCGATCAATGAAATCCAGATCGTCCAGATCGTCGATCAGGCGGTCGGCATATTGGGTGATGCGCAGCATCCACTGGCTTTTCTCCTTGCGCACGACAGGGGAGCCGCAGCGCTCGCACACGCCCTCCACGACCTCCTCATTGGCAAGGCCGCACTTGCAGCTGGTGCACCAGTTGATGGGCATGGTGGTCTTGTAGGCCAGGCCCTTCTTGAACATCTGCAGGAAGATCCACTGGGTCCACTTGTAGTACTTGGGGTCGGTGGTGTCCACCACGCGATCCCAGTCGAAACCGTAGCCGAGCATCTTGAGCTGACGGGTGAAGTTTTCGATGTTCTGCCTGGTGACGATGGCGGGGTGGATGTGGTTCTTGATGGCGAAGTTCTCCGTCGGCAGGCCGAAGGCGTCAAAGCCGATGGGATAGAGGACGTTGTAGCCCTCCATGCGCTTTTTCCTGGTGACGATGTCGATGGCGGTGAAGGGGCGGGGATGGCCCACATGCAGGCCGGCGGCCGAGGGGTAAGGAAATTCGATCAGACCGTAAAACTTCGGCTTGTCGCTCCCGGTGACGGCGGCGTAGGGCTTGGACACCTCCCAGCGATCCTGCCATTTCTTTTCGATGGCTGCGAAATCATATCTCATGACGGATAACTCTCCCTAATATGGTTTCGGGTCGATCCGGGCATTGCACTCTTTATGGGTGGATCGACCCCTATGGTGTATTGACGTTTACTCAGCGCTCACAAGCGTTTTGGGGTCCACAACGGCGGCGTCGCTCCACAGGCGCTCCAGATCGTAAAACTTTCTGGCCTCGTCGGTGAAGACGTGTACGATCACGCAGCCGAAGTCCATCAGCACCCAGATATCGGAGCGCAGACCTTCGCGTCTCGTGGGGGGCTCGCCCGCCTCGCTGAGCTGCTTGTCCACCTCGTCTACCAGGGCTTTGATGTGGGTGGAGGAGGTACCGTTGCAGATAACGAAATAGTCGGCGAGCACGGTGTGTTCGGTGGTTCTGAGGACCTTGACGTCCTTGGCTTTCTTATCCTCCAAAGCCTTTGCGGCGATCGAGGCGATCTGTTCTGCGGTAAGCATAAGAAACCCTCCTTTAATTCAAATTGTTATACCATTTGTAGGCGTCCATGGTGTCGTGGAAGATGGGCTTTCCGCGCTCGGTGAGATCTTCGATGCTCATCTTGAGGCCCAGAGCCATGGCCTTATCCAGATTCTCAAAGCTCAGCTCCCGGAGCTCTTCCACCCCTTCAAAGTCGCGGGTGGGCTCGGTATAATCGGCCAGATACAGGATTTTCTCCAGGGTGGTCATATCGGGCTTTCCGGTGGTGTGCCAACGGATCGCGTCATAGACCTCGTCCGAGATGCCGAAGCGCTCCTTCGCGAGCGCCGCGCCCGTGCGGGCATGCAGCAGGGCGGGGGTTTCACGCTCGGCATTTTCAAGCATGATACCATATTTCTCACACAGTTTCAACTGTTTCTCTTTCTTGAGGGCCTTGGTGATATCATGCAGGATGCCGGCCACGGCGGCCTTGTCCGGGTCCTCGCCCCAGCGCATGGCGAGCATCACCGCCTGACTCTCCACACCGGAGACATGGGCGATGCGGTCGTCGCTCAGATAGGGCATGACCATCTGCCGCAGCCAGGAGAGATCGGGTTTTGCGTCATAGTAACCGTTGCGCACGATGCAGCCGTACACCGCCTGGGACAGATCCTCGGCGCCGAGGCCGAGACGGAGCTTCCCGCGGATCTCGGTGGAACTCATGGGCAGCGGGGTGTGGGGGATCAAGATGATACGCGCGCCATAATCCCGCTCCAGCTCCTCCTTGAAATCTTCGATCTCCCGGCGGTCAAAATCCTCCCGGCTCAAGACGGCGAGGGTGCAGGTCTCCAGCATGTACTGCCAGCGGTACCAGCTTTTGAAGCAGAGAAACATGTCCGTCCCCATCACGATGCAGAGCTCCGCGTCGGGATACTGCCGGCGCAGAGCGTCCACGGTGTCGGCGGAATAGCTCTTCCCCTCGCGGCGGATCTCCATGTCGGAGACCTCGGCCCCCGGGATATCCCCAAAGGCGAGACGGCAGAACTCCAGCCTTTCCTCGGGGCCGGGGCTGTTCTCCTCCAGCTCCTTATGGGGCGGGGTGTTGGTGGGGATGATCAGAAACTTGTCTGGCCGGAGGGCTTCACAGGCCGCGCGTGCGGCCTCCGCGTGTCCGATGTGCGGCGGGTTGAAGCTGCCGCCATAGATGGCGATTCTCATTTCTTCCTGTCCTTTACAAGTTCGATCTTCGGGTCGTTCGGGTTGCGTTTGAAGAGCACGAACTTGGTCCCGATCACCTGTACCTGGTCAGCCTTGCAGGCCTCGCTGAGGGCGTCGCAGGCTTCGCGGGCGGTGAGCATGGAGTTCTCCAGCACCTTGCCCTTGACAAGCTCCCGCGCTTTGAGGGCTGCGGAGACGGATTCCACCACGCTCTCGGTGATGCCGCCCTTACCGATCTGGATGATGGTATCCTCGCCCATGGCGAGGCCCCGAAGCTGGGCGCGCTGTTTACTTGTAATCATACGTTTCTCCTTGCTTTGCGTTTCGCCGTAGGGGCGGCTGATCGCCGCCCGCCGTTTTCTATTGCCGCTCGGGCGGCAGATCCCCGCCCTACGCCACACTTACTTAAACAATGCCTCAATATATTCCTTGGGGTTGAAGGGAATGAGGTCGTCGATCCCCTCGCCGACGCCCACAAACTTGACTGGCAGCTTGAGCTGGTTTGCGATCGCGAAGACCACGCCGCCCTTGGCAGTGCCGTCGAGCTTCGTGAGCACGATGCCGGTGAGCCCGGCCGTCTCCAAAAACTGCTCCGCCTGGATGAGACCGTTCTGCCCGGTGGTGGCGTCGAGCACCATGAGCGTCTCCACATCCGCGCCGGGGAGTTCCCGGTCGATGATGCGGCGCATTTTGGAGAGCTCGTTCATGAGATTGGCTTTGTTGTGCAGGCGGCCCGCGGTGTCAATGATGATGACGTCGCTGCCTCTCGCCTTGCCGGCGCAGATGCCGTCATACACCACGGCGGCGGGGTCGCTGCCCTCCTCATGGCGCACGATGTCCACGCCCGCGCGTTCCGCCCAGATGCCGAGCTGCTCGGCCGCCGCCGCGCGGAAGGTGTCGCCCGCGCAGAGCATGACCTTTTTGCCCTGGCTCTTGAGGAGCGCTGCGAGCTTCCCGATGGTGGTGGTCTTGCCGACGCCGTTGACGCCCACCATGAGAATCACGCTGGGCTTTGTGCCGAGCTTGAGCTCAGTGTCGCCTGCGTCCAGCTCCTTTTTGAGCTCGCCGATCAGAACCTCTCTCGCCTTGTCGCCGCGCTTGATGTTTTTGTCAAAGCAGAGATAGTGCATGGAGGTGACGACTCTGTCCACCGTGTCCACGCCCATGTCCGCCATGATGAGAAGCTCCTCGAGCTCGTCAAAGAAGTCGTCGTCGTCCGGACGATAGTCCTGGAAGATCTGCTCCAGATCCTCCATCCTGACGCGGGTCTTGGTAAGCCCGGAGAATATTTTATCGAAAAAGCCCATTATAAATCTCCTTCCTTATTGGCTCCCTCTTCGAGGGAGCGGTCACCGGCGCGCACACCGGTGACTGAGGGAGCTTTCCGGACTCCCTCCACCGCTTCGCGGTCCACCTCCCTCAGCGGAAGGCTTATTCTTCAATCGTCTTCTGCGCGCTCTCCAGGTCGAGCTGGATCACGGTGGAAACGCCCTTCTCCTGCATGGTCACGCCGTAGAGCATGTCCGCCTCTTCCATGGTGCCGCGGCGGTGGGTGATGACGAGAAACTGCGTCTTGTCCGCCATGCGGCGCATGTAGGACGCGTAGCGGTTCACGTTCGCGTCGTCCAGGGCGGCCTCGATCTCGTCCATCACGCAGAAGGGCGTAGGCCGCACCTTGAGGATCGCAAAGTACAGGGCGATGGCGACGAAAGCCATCTCACCGCCGGAGAGAAGGCTGATGTTCGAGAGAGCCTTGCCCGGGGGCTGCACCTTGATCTCGATGCCGCAGTTGAGAACGTCGTTCTCGTCCTCCAGCCGGAGGGCCGCCTTGCCGCCGCCGAAGAGCTCCAGAAAGGTCTCGCGGAAGCAGGCGTCGATCTCCCGAAAGCGCTCCGTGAAGACCTCCTCCATCTGCCCGGTGATCTCCCTGATGATGCCGAGAAGATCACTCTTGGCCTTGTCGATATCCGCCCGCTGCTCCGTGAGGAAATCGTAGCGGCTGCTGACGCGTTCGTATTCCTCGATCGCACCGAGGTTCGGGGTGCCGAGGGCGCTGATCCTGCCGCGCAGCTCCGACACCGCCTTGTTGGCCTTAGGGATGCTCTCCACCGGCTGCCGCAGGGCAAGCGCCGCGGTGTGGCTCAGCTCATAGTTCTCCCAGAGCTTGTCGAGAAGCTGCTTCTCCTCCAGATCGGCGGCGAGTTTTTTCTGCTCGATCCTCGCCGAGCGGCGCTCCAGATCCAGGATCTCCGCGTTGCGGGACTGGGCCTCCTTGTCGGCCCGGGTGCGCTTGCCCTCCAGCTCCAGCTTGGAGGAGCTGATGTCCGCGATCTCCTTACGGATGCCCGCGCATTTTTCCCGCAGGGCTTCCAGTTCCGTGTCCTGCGCCGCAATGCGTTTGTCAAAGTCCGTGATCCGCTCACGGAAGGCGTCCACCGTCTTCTGCCGCTCCAGGCTGTCGCCGGTGAGACTCTCCAGCAGCAGCTTCATCTGGGCGCATGCGGTGAGCGTGGCGCGTTTTTCTGCCTCCAGGGAAGAGAGCCTGCTCTTCACTTCGCTCTGCTCCTCTATGCAGAGGTCGAGCTGATAGCGCACGGAGGCGAGATCGGCTTTTGCACGCTCCAGCGCCTGGGCGCTGCGCTTTTCCTCCTCGCGCATCTTCTCGCGCCGGCTCCGGAGAGCGTCCAGCTCGTTCGCCCTTGAGAGGATACCGCTGCCCCGCACGCTGCTGCCGCCGGTCATGGCGCCGCCCGGACTGATGAGCTGGCCGTCCAGCGTCACGATGCGCAGACGGTTCTGGCTGTTTTTCGACATGCGGATCGCGTCGGGCAGCGCCTCGGCCACCACCGTGCGGCCCAGAAGCTCCGCCACGATCCCGCCGTAGCGCGCCTCACACTGTATAAGCTCTGAGGCCACGCCCACAAAGCCGGGGTCTCGTTCGGGCGCATTGTTCATCACATTGCCGCGCACGGTATCCAGCGCGAGGAAAGTAGCGCGGCCGCCGTCTGTGCGCTTGAGGTATTCGATAGCGCTGCGGCCGTCCTGCATGCTGTCGGTGACGATGTTCTGCGCCGCGGCGCCGAGGGCGGTTTCGATCGCCAGGGCAAATTCGCTCTCTGTGCGGATGAGGTTTGCCACGGGGGCGTGGATGCCCTTGAGATTGCCGCGGGCGGATTCCCGCATGACGCTTTTGACCGCTTTGGAGTAGCCCTCGTAATCCCGCTGCATATCGTCCAGCAGCTTGATGCGGGAGTCCATGGTGCGTGCGTCCACCGAGAGGCGGTTGACTTTGTCGGTCAGGGTCTCCAGGTTTTCCTCGCGGCTCTTGACCTTCATGCGCGCCCCTTCCAGGGCGTTCTGATTCCGGCTGTCCTCCTCGGAAAGTTCCGCGAGACTCGTGTCCAGCTCCTTGAGGTGCTGGTCGCCGGCCTCGATATTCCCGCGCACTTCACGCACGCGGTTTTCCTGCTCGGAGATATCGGAGAGCATGCGCTCAAGCTGCTCGCGTGTGCTCTTCTGATCGGCGCGCAGGACCGCCGCGAGCGATTCACACTTCGCAGCCTCGCCCTCAGCCGCGGAGAGGCGCTCCCGCGCCTGTTCGGTCTCGATGTCCTTGCGGTGCATTCGCTCGCCGATCCCCTCGCTTGATGCGTAGAGGGCTTCAAGCTCAGCCCGGGCTGTCTCCAGCTCCCGGCCCACCTGCTCGAATTCCTGCTGTACGCTCTCATTCTGCTGGCGTAGTCTGTCGAGAGAGGCCATCCAGAGACTGATCTCCTGCACGCGCAGCTCGTCCCGCAAAAGCAGATACTGCTTTGCGACCTCCGACTGCTTCTTCAGCGGCCCGACCTGGAGCTCCAGCTCCTCGATCTTGTCGTTGATGCGCACGAGGTTTTCCTCGGTCCGCTCGAGCTTGCGCTCGGCCTCCTCCTTGCGGTAGCGGTAGCGGGAGATGCCCGCCGCCTCCTCGAACACGTCGCGCCGGTCGGTGCTGCGGGAGGAGACGATCTCGGCGATGCGGCCCTGGCCGATGATGGAGTAGCCGTCACGCCCGAGACCCGTGTCCATGAGCAGGGAGTTGATGTCCTTGAGGCGCACGGCCTCCTTGTTGATGTAGTACTCGCTCTCCCCGCTGCGGTAGTAGCGGCGGGTCAGCATGATCTCCGAGCTGTCAGAGTCGAAGATCCGGGCGGAGTTGTCGATGATGAGGCTGACCTGAGCGTAGCCCAGGGCGCCGCGCTTCTCGGTGCCGCCGAAGATCACGTCCTCCATCTTGCTGCCGCGCAGGGCCTTGGAGCGCTGCTCGCCCATGACCCAGAGGAT
>CAMHEN010000127.1 GCA_946184165.1 uncultured Clostridia bacterium
AGGCTCATCTCGCCGCGGCCGGCGACGTTGAAGCTGTCGGTGCTGTTCTCCACCTCGCTCACGCGCAGGGACACGTCCTTGAGCGTCTCACGCCAGAGGCGGTCCTTGATCTGACGGGAGGTGACAAACTTCCCCTCGCGTCCGGCAAAGGGGCTGTCGTTGACGGAGAAGGTCATCTCCAGCGTCGGGGCGCTGATCTTCACAAAGTCCAGAGGCTCGGCAAAGCCCCTGGCGCAGATCGTGTCGCCGATGGTGATGTCGCCGATGCCGGACATCGCGATGATGTTGCCGGCGCCCGCCTCGGTCACGGGGACGCGGCTGAGCCCCTCGAACTGATACAGGCTCACGGCCTTGGCCTTGAGAGTCGGCTCGTCCGGGGTGTGGTAGTTGCAGACCTCGATCTCCTGGTTCTGCTTGATGACGCCGCGCTCGATGCGCCCGATGGCGATGCGGCCCACGTACTCGTTATAGTCGATGGCGCTCACAAGCATCTGAAAGGGCGCGTCCAGGTCCATCTCCGGCGCGGGGATGTACTCGAGGATCGTCTCGAAGAGGGGCTTTAAGTCCGTGCCCGGCACCTCGGGCGAGTAGCTCGCGGTGCCGTTGCGGCCGGAGCAGAAGAGCATGGGGGAGTCGAGCTGTTCGTCGGTGGCGTCGAGATCCATGAGAAGCTCCAGGATCTCATCCACCACCTCATGGATGCGCTGGTCGGGACGGTCGATCTTGTTGAGCACCACGATGACCCGGTGGCCCAGCTCGAGCGCGCGGCTCAGCACGAAGCGGGTCTGGGGCATGGGGCCCTCCGCCGCGTCCACCAGCAGGATGACGCCGTTGACCATCTTGAGGATGCGCTCCACTTCGCCGCCAAAGTCCGCATGGCCCGGGGTATCGACAATGTTGATTTTCGTGTCGCCGTACCAGACGGCGGTGTTTTTGGCCATGATGGTGATGCCGCGCTCGCGCTCCAGATCGTTTGAGTCCATGACCCGGTCTACGATCTCCTGGTTCTCGCGGTAGACGCCGGACTGTTTGAGCATCTCGTCCACAAGCGTGGTTTTGCCGTGGTCGACGTGCGCGATGATGGCGATGTTTCTGAGCTTATCCATAGACAGCAAGACTTCCTTTACAATTACAATTCAGACAAAAATAAATATTAACACTCTTATGCCGGTTTTGCAAGTTTTTCTTTTTAATCATGTGGGTTTTCTTGTTATTGGGAGTGGATTTTATCTGGGTTTTCCTGTTTGCGTGCCCGGGTTTCATCCGGGTTTTCTTCCTGCACCGGGGTTTTGTGCGCACCCTCTCCCTTGCATCCCTCTCCCGCTGCCGCTCCCGCTTTCGATGAGAATGCGGTTTCGGATATGTCTGGGACTGCGGATATGTCTGGGACTGCGGATATGTCTGGGGCTGCGGATGCGGATACAGATGGATACGGGCCGTTGTTTTCGATAACGGGCGATCACAGTCGATCACAGTCGATCACAGTCGATAACGGGAGATATCGGGCCGATGATTTCGCCCCCGCCCTCTCCACGGTTGAATTCTGCACGCGGCTGTGATAAAATAACAGCATTCTGAACCGTAGATGTTACAGGCCAACTGAAGGAAAACCGTAATGCTGTCTGTTCTTCTGTTTTATCTTGCCTGTCTGCTGCTTCTCTCTTCGGGCTGTGTCTTTGCCGCAGCCCGTTTCCGCCTGCGCTTTGAGGAGGCGCTGCCCCTGGCGCTGACAGGCGCGATGCTGCTCCTGTTCTGCTGCGGCATGGTGGGGCGGCTCTCCGCCGGGGTATACCTTCTCTGCGCCGCGGCGGTGCTGCTGTATGTGCTGTCTCTGCATGGCGGCAGAGAAAAGCGGGCGGAGACGATGGCGCGGGTCTTTACCCCCGGCGCCTTCCTCTTCGCGCTCATGCTTGCGCTGCTCTTTGCCGCGGACTATAAGCGGACCCCCTGGCATATTGACGAGATGACCCACTGGGCGGACTGCGTCAAGGCTATGTACTGCACGGATCTGCTCTACTCGGCCCCCGCGTGCGCCGCGAATTTTCCCGCTTATCCCCCCGGTATGGCGTTGATGGAATATTTCTTTCTGCGCCTGTACAGTCTGCTCAACCCCGACATGGGCTATACGGAGTGGGTCATGTACCCGGCCTACCAGGTTTTCCTGCTTTCCTTCAGCTTCCCCTTCCTGCGTGCGCTGGAGTGGAAGAAGCCGCTTCGCCTGGGGCTCGCGGGGGCGATGGTGCTGCTGTGCCCGCTGATGATGGACCAGAGCCGGCCTTACACCTCCCTCTACATCGACCCCTTCCTCTGCGCCGTTTTCGGCGGCGGTCTCGCTGCGGTGTTCACGGAGGCGCGCAAGGAGTGGCTGCGCTATGACCTGTATCTCTTCTCGTCCTGCGCCGCCCTTGTGCTGGCAAAGCCCGCGGGACTGCTGCTGGCCGCCTTTCTCGCCGCGGCCTACGGGGCTGAGCTTTGGCTGCGAAAAGGCAGGGGACTCTGCGGCAGACTTGCCGGCTGTGGGCTCTCCGTGTTCGTTCCGCTGGGGCTGTGGGCCCTGCGCCGGCGGCTTGACGGAGTCGGCCAGAGCTTTTCCGGCAAGGAGGGCGCGGTGGATCTGCGCTTTGCGCTGCGTCTCGCCCTCCGCCGTGAGGGAGAGAGCGCATATCAGATCATCCATGACGACTACTACGCACGGCTCTTCACCGACACGGTGCGCATCAAGGGGTTATCCTGCCCCTATTGGCTGCTGTTTTTCCTGTCCGCGGCGGCGCTGATCACCGTCTCCGTGCGCCTCGCCCGCCGCTCTGCCCGGCTTCGGCCGGCCGTGCGTGTGCTGCCCTGGGCGCTGGCACTGATCACGGTCATCTATTATGTGAGTCTCTGCTACACCTACATTTTCAAGTTTGACTATTGGGAAGCCCTGACGCTTGCCCAGATGGAGCGCTATGTGGGGATCGTGCTCTATGCCGTGTACACGGCGGCGCTGCTGGGCTTTGTGCGGCTCTTTACCGAGGCGGACGGCGGGCGGCGCGTGCTCTGCGCGGCGCTGGCAGCATTCCTGCTGCTCTCTCCCTTCGGACGTGCGCTGGATGTCGTCCGGCGCACGGATATGCGGGAGGCCCCCCAGGTCTACGCCGATTACCGCGCCCTTACCGCGCGCCTCCGGGAGGAGACCGGCGGCAGCCCCGCGCGCATCTGCTGGATCTGCCAGGGGAGCAAGGGCGGAGAATACTACGGCCTCCGCTATTTCCTGCGTCCAAACACCACCGTCCCCCTGTACCAATGGTTTCTCGGCGCCTCTCCGTTCCCGGAGGGCGTCTGCCCCGACCGGTTTTTGCGCGCGGATCAGTGGCGGCAGGAGCTGCAGCAGTACGATTACCTGTATCTGGAACACTGCGACGCCTATTTTCTCGAAACCTGCGCAGACCTCTTTGCCCCGGATTCGCCGCCTGAGGACAAGGCGCTGTACCGGGTCGGTGATCCTCTGATTAAAATTGATTAAAGGACCGATACCATGAGTTATAACTTTTTTGCCTATCTTTCCCGTATGCGCTATATCGGGCGCTGGAGCCTGATGCGCAACGCCCTGCCCGAGAATATCCAGGAGCACAGCCACGCGGTGGCGGTCATCGCCCACTGCCTCGGCGTCATCCGGCGCGACGTGATGCAGGTCCCATGCAACCCCGAGGAGTACGCCGTCGCGGCTCTCTATCACGACTGCTCCGAGATCCTGACGGGCGACCTGCCCACCCCCATCAAATACCACAGCAGCAAAATCAAGGGCGCCTATGACGAGGTGGAGAACCTGGCCTGCGAAAAGCTCCTGGCCACCCTGCCGGACGAGCTGCGCGGCGCCTTTGCCCCCTACCTCTCCGGGGAGACGGCCGCACGCTGCCACGACCTTGTGAAGGCCGCCGACAAGCTCTCGGCCTACATCAAGTGCATTGAGGAGCGCAAGGCCGGCAACAGCGATTTTCTCTCCGCCGAGCGCCAGACCCGTGTGGTGCTGGAGGGCTACCACCTGCCGGAGGTGGACTACTTCCTGCTCTATTTCATGCCCGCCTTCGAGCTCACACTGGACGAGCTGGGGACCATCGAGGATTAGCGCGGAGGCCGCAGCGGCTATGCCGCGAGGAGGGAAGTACGTATATGGAAAAAGCAAAAACAGACCGCATCAATGAACTGGCGCATCTTGCGAAAGAGCGGGCGCTGACGGAAGCCGAGCTTTCTGAGCGGGACGCCCTTCGCAGAGAGTATATCGGGGAGTTTCGCCGCGGCACCATCGAGCTTCTGGAGCACACCTACATCCAGACCCCGGACGGGAAAAAGCATTCCCTGCCGAAAAAGGGAAAGCGGCCTGAATAATCGTGCGGACACAGCGAAGAGTGCGGAGCGTGGAGATATGGAGCGCCTTCGGCGCAGATTATATCCTTGCGAAGAGATACCTTCACTTCACACTCCGCACGGATTCAAGCTCCTGCGCACATAAAATAACCTGAAACGGAGAACGCCATGGAAAAAGCCTCCGTGTTTTTCAAGAGAATCATGCTGGGCGCGCTGCTCGCGGTGCTGCTCGTGACGCTCATGCTCGTGCTGCGCGAGGGGGTGTCGGCCCACTCCTATCTCGCGGCGCTCGCACTGGGGGCGACCTGGTGCGCGGGGCTCTACGTGCTGCTCGGCAAACGCTGGGTGCCCCGGCGCGGCGCGGCGTTCCGGGCCATGCTGCTGTGCCTGGTGCTGAATGGCCTCTGGGTGGCCCTCGTGCACATCGAGCCCTTCAGCGACTACGCCGAATACTGGGACGTGGCCCGCGCCCTGGCGAACGGGACGCCGATCCCCGACGCCTGGTATGTGGCCATGTACCCCCACATCCTCGGCACGGCGACGGTGCTGAGCGTGCCGATCCGCCTTTTCGGGGCGAAGGTCTCCGTGGTGACGGCGCTGAACACCCTGCTCACCACGCTGAGCTGCGGCCTTGTCTGGCTCCTGGGAAAGGAGCTTCTGTCGGAGCGGGCGGCTTATCTCGCGGCGCTCCTCTGGGCTGTCGCGCCCTGCAAGCTGATGCTCGGCTCCCTGGTCTTCTCGGAGCCCGTCTACACCTTCCTGATCCTGCTGTTCTTCTGGCTGTTTCTGCGCCTTGCGCGGCGGATACGGAAGGGATCCGTGAGCGCGGCCGTCGGGATGACGGCGCTGGGGCTGCTGCTCGCGGCGATCCAGATCGTGCGGCCCATCGCCTCGATCCTCCTCATCGCCCTCGCCCTATGGATCGTCTTCCTGCGGGGGAAGGAGGCGCGGCGCCTGCGGAGCTGGGTCCTGTGGGGCCTCACGTTCGCGGCGATGCTGGGACTCTTCCGCGTCTCGCTCACGCTCTGGGACGGACATGTGGAGCGCGTGCTGGGGCAGAAGGCCGCCTCGGTGCCCTGGTATAATATCTACGTCGGCCTCAATGGGGAGACCGGCGGCCGCTACACCGACGCGGATATGGACCTGCTCACGTCCTATCTCAAGCAGGGCATGGACGCGGACGCGGCGCAGAAGAGCATGATCCCCCACATCCGGGAGCGCCTGGCCGCGGGGCAGGACTACCCGAAGCTCCTTGCGGAGAAGCTCTTCTCCTTCCTGGGGGCGGATCAGCTCGGCGGCTACACCTACCGCTTCACAAGACCTGAGCGCTTTGTGAAGATCTGTATGGTCATCTGCAATGTGTTTTATTACGGCGTCTTTCTTGCGGGCGTGCTCGGCGTTGTCCGGATGCTGCGCAAGAGGACGCTCTCGGCGGGGCTGCTGCTGCCGCTGTTTTTCCTGGGACTGACGCTGGCCCATATGCTGGTGGAGGTGGCGGACCGCTACCACTATTCTCTCATTCCGCTTCTCATCATCTTTGCTGTCCTCGGCCTGACCGGGGAGGAAAGGAGTCCGATATGAACAAAAAGCCGAGACTGTTTATCGTCATCCCCTGTTATAACGAGGAGAAGGTCCTGCCCATCACGGCGCCGACCTTCCGGGACAAGCTGCTGCAGCTGGCGGGAGAGGGCAAGATTTCGGAGGACAGCCGCGTCCTCTTCGTCAACGACGGCAGCCGGGACCGCACCTGGGACATCATCCGCATGCTCGCCCGGGACGACGAGCACTACCTCGGCATCAGCCAGAGCCGCAACCGCGGCCACCAGAACGCGGTGCTCGCCGGACTCATGGAGAGCCGCGGCAAGTGCGACATCACCATCTCCATCGACTGCGACGGACAGGACGACATCAACGCCATGGACAAGATGGTGGACGCCTATCTCGACGGCTGCGAGATCGTCTACGGCGTGCGGGACAACCGGGATTCGGACACCTTCTTCAAGCGCTTCACCGCCGAGAGCTTTTACCGCTTTCTCGCCATGATGGGGGCGGAGGTGGTCTACAACCACGCCGACTACCGCCTCATCAGCGCGCGGGTGCTCCGGGAGCTTTCCGATTTCAAGGAGGTCAACCTCTACCTGCGCGGCATGGTGCCGCTGGTGGGCTTCAAATCCGCCTGCGTCGCCTACACCCGGGCCGAGCGCGTCGCGGGAGAGAGCCACTACCCGCTCAAAAAAATGCTCGCTCTCGCGGTGGACGGGGTGACCAGCCTCTCGGTAAAGCCGCTGCGCATGATCTTCGGCCTCGGCTTTGTGATCGCACTGGTGAGTTTCATCTTCTGCATCTGGGCGCTGATCACGGCGCTCTGCGGCAAGTCTGTGGCCGGCTGGGCCAGCATGACCTGCATCATCTGCTTCATCAGCGGCGTGCAGCTCATCTGCCTCGGCATCATCGCCGAGTACATCGGCAAGATCTATCTCGAGACCAAGCACCGCCCGCGCTACATCATCAGCGAGCGCACCTGGGACGAGCAGGAATAGAGAACGCAGGGGCGCGCTGCAAAATGCGAAAACCCGTCATTCCGAACCAGTGACCGATGTCACTGG
>CAMHEN010000128.1 GCA_946184165.1 uncultured Clostridia bacterium
GTTTGTCGGCAAGTCCCGTGTCCCTGCCGCCAACGGCAAGCCCTACATCAAGGCAAAGTAATTTCTGTCATGATCCGCAAGCAAAGGATATGGAGTTTCCATATCCTTTGTTTCGTGTCAAAAAACGTATTTACAGGAGTATACTATGAACGCTTATCTTGATATTTCTCCCGAAGTAAAGGCCGCGCTGGAGGCGGGCAAGCCCGTCGTCGCGCTGGAGAGCACCATTATCTCCCACGGCATGCCCTACCCCAAGAACGTGGAGACCGCCCTGCTCGTCGAGCAGACCATCCGGGATAACGGCGCGACCCCCGCCACCATCGCCGTCATCGGCGGCAGACTCAAGGCGGGGCTGAGCCGTGAGGAGATCGAATACCTCGGCAAGACCGGCCGCGGCGTTGCGAAGGCCAGCCGCCGCGATCTGCCCGCCCTCGTCGCGCGAGGGGCCGACGGCGCCACCACCGTCGCGACCACCATGATCATCGCCCACATGGCCGGCATCAATATCTTTGCCACCGGCGGCATCGGCGGCGTGCACCGGGGCGCGGAGGTCACCATGGACATCTCCGCCGACCTGGAGGAACTTGCACAGACCCCGGTGATGGTGGTCTGCGCGGGCGCCAAGTCCATCCTCGATCTCGGGCTCACACTGGAGTACCTGGAGACCAAGGGCGTGCCCGTGATCGGCTACGGCACGGAGGAGCTGCCCGCCTTCTATACACGCGAGTCCGGCTTCGGTGTGGACTACCGCGTGGATTCCCCCGAGGAGCTCGCCTCCATGTTCCGCGCCCAGCGGGATCTCGGCTACAGGGGCGGCATGCTCGTCACGAACCCCATCCCCGCGGAGTACGCCATGGACAAGAAGATCATCGACGCCGCCATCGAAAAGGCCCTCGACGAGGCCAAGGCCCAGGGCATCCACGGGAAGGAGACCACCCCCTTCCTGCTCGCCAAGGTCGTGGAGCTCACCGGCGGCGACAGTCTCGAGTCCAACATCAAGCTCGTCCTCAACAACGCGAAGGTCGCGGCCCGGACCGCGAACGCCCTTTGCTGCTGAGGCCCTCTCAGTCAGCGCAGTTTGCGGCGCTGACAGCTCCCCCGGAGGGGGAGCCAAGAAAACTGTTTTGGAGCTTTTTATGGAACACGAAGTCCTTGTCTCAATCTGCTGTCTGACCTATAACCATGAGGATTACCTGCGCGACACGCTGGAGGGCTTCCTCATGCAGAAGGTGGACTTCCCCATCGAGATCCTCATCAACGACGACGCCTCCACCGATAAAACGGCGGAGATCGTACGGGAATATGCGGAGAAATACCCGGAGCTGATCCGCGCCTTTTATCAGCCGGTGAATCTCTATTCCCAGGGCAAGGACCTCTGTCTCGAGGTGCTGTACCCCAGGGCGCGGGGCAAGTACATCGCCCTCTGCGAGGGGGACGACTATTGGACTGAGCCCACGAAGCTCCAGCGGCAGGTGGATTTTCTTGAAGCGCACCCGGCGTATTCCGCCTGCGTGCACGACACGATGCTCCACTACTGTGCCGGGAACGGGAAGGACAGACCTCTTCTGAACCACGGGGCCGACTGCGACGTCCGCTTTGAGGATATCTGCAACGGCATGTCCTTCTCCTTCCACACGAGCTCCATCGTTGCGAAAAAGTCCATCATCGCAAACCCCCAGGACTTCTTCTACGTGGGCCTGAGCTACGGCTTCGGCGATCATCCGGACGCCCTCTGGATGTATGTCAACGGCCCCATCCGCTGCCTGAAGGAGTGCATGTCGGTCTACCGCATCCACTCCGGCAGCGCCTCCTGGAGCGCCGCGGTGGACGGGCAGTATGACAAGCTGCGGGAGTTCATCATCGGCAAGTGCGAGCTGCTGCGCGCCTTCCGTCCCTGGGCCCCGAAGGACCAGCTCGACGTGGTGGACAGAGCCATCCTGGAAAAGGAATTCGAGCTCATGTACATTGAGGGCCGGGACAGCGACCAGCGCAAGCCCCCCTACGATGAGATCCTCGCACAAAAGCCCTTCTCCTACCGCTTCAAGAACACCTTCAAGTGTCTCTTCCCCGGCATTCAGCGCCTGTACCGCAGGAGTCGGGGCTATGCCTCCGTCAAGTCCGGGCCCCTCCCGGTCGCCCCGCTCTCGTCCGCGGGATCGGACGACGTCTCTTACGTCGGGCACACCGTATCGGATCAGTGCATGGTGTCCATCCTCTGCACCGCCTACAACCACGAGGCGTTTCTGCGCGATGCGCTGGACGGCTTTGTGAACCAGCGCACCCGCTTCCCCTTCGAGGTGCTCGTCAACGACGACGTGTCCACCGACCGGACATGCGACATCATCCGCGAATACGCGGAGAAATACCCGGATATCATCCGGCCCTTCTATCAGAAGGAGAATCTCTATTCCCGGCATATCGACGTCTATCAGGTGGTCTTCTACCCCAACGCCCGGGGCAAGTACGTCGCCTTCTGCGAGGGAGATGATTACTGGACCGATCCCACGAAGCTGCAGAGGCAGGTGGACTGGCTGGAGGAGCACCCCGATCACTCCGCCTGCGTACACAACACGGTCCTGCATTTCTGTGAGGACGGGCACAACGCCCTGCTGCTCGACCGCTACGAGGGCGGCGTGGGCTTCGAGCATATCGTACTCGGCATGTCCAATGCCTACCACACGAGCTCCCTTGTGGCAAGGCGTACCATTCTCGCAAATCCCCCCGATTTCTACACGGTGGCCTGTGAGTACGACTTCGGCGATTATCCGGACGCCCTGTGGCTGCGGCTCAACGGCAGGATCCACTACATCGACCGCTGCATGTCCGTCTACCGCATCAACTCCAACGCCAGCGCCTGGAGCTCCGGGGTGGACCGGCAGTATGAGAAGCTGCGCCGCTTCATCATCGGCAAGGTGGAGATGCTGCGCGCCTTCCGCCCCCACGCGCCGGAGGAGGTGCAGGTCCTCGTGGACCGCACGATCCTGGAGCGCGAATTCGAGCTCATGTACATCGAGGGGCGCGACCGCGAGCAGCGCAGGCCCCCCTATGACAGGCTGCTCAGGGCCATGCCTCTGGGCTACCGCTTCAAGAACTGGTTCAAATGCAGCTTTCCCGGCATCCAGCGTCTGTACCGGCGGCTGCGCGGCTATCAGTGATTTTCTCTCCATTCGATCATTACGGGAGTTTTCTCGCTCATGGATAAAAAGCAATCCGTTTTCACCAATTTTATCTGGCGCCTTTTGGAGCGCGGCGGCACCTATGTCCTGAACTTTGTGGTGTCCATGGTGCTCGCCCGCCTGCTGGAGCCCTCCCTCTACGGGAGCATCGCCCTCGTGACCGCCATCACCACGATCCTGCAGGTCTTTGTGGACAGCGGCATGGCCAACTCCCTCATTCAGAAGAAGGACACGGACGATCTGGACTACTCCTCCGTCTTCTATTTCAATCTCGGCTTCTGCCTGCTTCTGTATCTCGGGCTCTTTTTCGCCGCGCCCCTGATCGGGCGGGTCTATCACGATCTCTCCCTCATCCCGGTCATCCGGGTGCTGGGGCTCACGATCGTTGTGTCCGGTGTGAAGAACGTGCAGCAGGCCTATGTCGCGAAGACTATGCAGTTTCGCCGCTTTTTCTTTGCAACCCTCGGCGGGACGGTCTTCTCCGCCGCGGTGGGCATCACGCTCGCGTACCTCGGCTACGGGGTGTGGGCGCTGGTGTTCCAGCAGCTTTTGAACGTCACGGTCAACACCGCGATCCTGTGGCTCACAGTGGGCTGGAAGCCGAAGCCCATGTTCTCCTGGGCGCGTCTCGGCGGGCTCATCTCCTACGGGTGGAAGCTGCTGGTATCCCAGCTTCTGGACACCGCTTATCTCAAGCTCTATCAGTTCATCATCGGCCTGCGCTGGTCCACGGCGGATCTCGCCTACTACAACCGGGCGGATCAGTTCCCCAATCTCATCATGGAGAACACCAACGCCTCCCTGGACAGCGTGCTGCTGCCGGTGCTCTCTTCCGAGCAGGATGACAAGGCCCGCGTGCGGGAAATGACGCGGCGCGCCATCCGGGTGAGCACCTATGTGCTCATGCCGCTGATGGCCGGGCTCGCCGCCTGCGCAGAGCCCCTGGTGCGCTTTTTGCTGACGGAGAAATGGCTGCCGGCGGTCCCCTATATGCAGCTTTTCTGCCTGTATTACGCCCTCTGGCCCCTGCACACCGCAAATCTCAACGCTATCAAGGCCACCGGCCACAGCGGGATCTTCCTCAAGCAGGAGATTATAAAGAAGGTGCTGGAGACGGCGATCCTGCTCGTCACCATGCGCTACGGCGTCATGGCCATCACGCTGGGTCTCCTCTTCTCCGGCTTCGCCTCCGTGATCATCAACGCCTGGCCCAACCGGAGGCTCCTGGATTACAGCATCCTGCAGCAGTTCAGGGACGTGCTGCCCGCGATGCTGCTCTCGGCTGCGATGGGACTTGTGATTCTGCCCGTGACCCGGACCTCCCTGCACGATCTCATAAAACTCGTGATCATGGTCCCGGCGGGCGCCGCGCTATATGCGGGCGGCTCGGTCCTCTTTAAGGTGGACAGTTTTCAGTATATATGGGACGCGGTGAAAAGACTCATGCACCGCTGAAAGGAGAACCAATGACAAAGAGAAAAATGCTGATGCTCGGCACGAGCTACGGAACCAGAATGATGCTGGAATACGCCAAAAGCAAGGGCGTGTACACCATCGTCACCGACTATCTTGAGCCGGAGCACTCCCCCGGCAAGCTGATTGCAGACGAATACTGGATGATCAACACGGGCGATCTCGACGCCCTGGAGAAGAAATGCCGCGAGGAGAACGTGAACGCCGTGGTCTGCGGCATCAGCGAGTTTAACCTGGAGATGTGCATGGCTTTGTGTGAGCGGCTGGGTCTCCCCTGCTACTGCACGCCTGAGGCTTGGCATTTCTCCCGGGACAAGGTGGATTACAAGGCTCTTGCCACCTCCCTCGGTGCCCCGCTCGCCGACGACTTCTTCCTCTCCGATCCCCCCACCCGCGCGGAGCTGGACGCCATTCGCTACCCCGTGGTGGTAAAGCCCGTGGATTTGAGCTGCAACCGCGGCATCAGCTACGTGCACGACGAGAAGGAGCTCATGGAGGCCATCGACTACGCGCGCTCCATGTCCAAGAGCCGCAAGCTCGTCATCGAACGCATGCTCCACGGGGAGGAATGGTATGGGGCCTACGCCCTGGCGGACGGGAAGGTCAGCCTTCTCGGCCTCTGCGCCATGTATGCCGAACCCGGCTACCCCAAGTTCTGCTACTCCATCACCTCCACCCTCTCAAACCACGTGCAGGACTTCTGCCGGGATATCAACCCCCACATTGAAAACGTCCTCAAGGCCGTCGGCTGCCGGGAGGGCTACGCCTGGACCCAGGCCATGCTGGATGAGGACGGGCACTTCTACATCATCGAGATGGGCTATCGTCTCGACGGAGACATGATGTTTGTCCCCTTTAAAGATCTGCGTAACTTCGACACCGTGGCCTGGATCGTGGACTACGCCCTCGGCAGGCCGTCCGATCCCGCGCTGCTGCCTCCCTCTCAGGAGAAGGCCTTCGAGCGCGTTGCCACAAGCTACATGCTCTGGTGCAACGAAAAGGGCGGCACCATCGGCTCCATCGAGGGGCTGGACGAGGTGGCCTCATGGCCCGGCGTGACCGTGGACTCCCTCGCCGGCGTCGGCGATCCGATCCGCCCCTTCGGCCCGGTCGGCTGTATCCTCTTCACCACGGACAATGCTGAGGAGATGTTCGATATGGTGCGGAAAGTCAATGAGACCGTACGCATCCGGAACACCGACGGGGAAAACGTGCTCATCTACTACGACGATTTTGATTATCTCCGCCGCGTCTACCGCGAGGGTCTGGAAGGAAAGTAACAGGCAGTCGAGATACGGATCACAAGGAGGTCCACTATGCTGAGAAAATGGAAACTGATCGCGTCCCTGGGGCTCACGGCCGCAGGCGCTGCGGCGGCGGGAGTCGCCGTGCTGCTGCAGAAGCTGCCGAAGGAAACGGCGCAGAACACCGCAGCCGCCCCGGCGGCAAAGCCGAAAAACCTGAAGACCGGGGTCTACAGCTTTATCTCCGGCTTTCAGGACGCCGCCACCGTGGAGCTGAGCCTGGACTATGATCCGGAGATCTTCAGCTTCGCCATCGTGGAGGATGAGTTTTTGAACTACTCCAGCGACTCCCACGTCGCCATCCTCTACGGCACGGAGTTCAACCTGCAGCTTGAGTATGCGGCCTACTACAGCGGCGAAGGCTTTGCCCAGCACAGCGCCGCTCTGCTGGCAAAATACCAGACGCGCGGAGAGATCTCCTGCGGCACGCTCACGGGACTCTGGGTGCTGGACGGGGACAACATTGCCATCCATCTTCCCATTCCCGATGACGCCCACAGCTATCTCCTCGTCACGGTGCAGAAGACGTCGGACTACGACGATGAGATCACGACCCTGCCCGCCTACGCGCCGCTGAAGGAGCTGCTCGGTACGATCCGCTTTGTAAGAGTCTGATTATATTATCACGACAAAACATCCCCCCGGAGATTTCCGGGGGGATGCTGCGTTTCTCAGCTCCCCCTCTGGGGGAGCTGTCACGGCGGTGTACCGCCGTGACTGATACTGATTTTCATTAAAAAGTAGACAAAGTCTACTTTTTATAGCGCCGTATGGCGCGTTGAAAATCGTATGAGACGTCAGTCGCGTTAGCAACTGTATGCCGCTTTCGCGGCATCTTTTCCATAAAAAGTGTCTACTTTTTATGGAAAAATAGTATGAGAGGGTTCCAGTATTATTCGTAGAGAGCCTTGAGCTTCATGAGGTGCGCGTAGCGCTTCTTCGCCTCTTCCTCGTTCTCGGTGAAGAGCCTCTCGGCACGATC
>CAMHEN010000129.1 GCA_946184165.1 uncultured Clostridia bacterium
CCGCGGAAGAAGAGACCCAGCATGCCGGGGCCCACATGGGCGCCGGAGAAAGGCTCATGCTGGCAGATGGTGATGGGCACGTCCGGTGTGATCTCCCGCACGAGATCCGCCAGAAGATGCGCGTCCGCGAGACAGTCCCCGTGAGAGATGCAGATTTTCTGATCGGGGGAGTCCAGGCGCTTTTCCTTATACATCTTCGCGAGCAGCTCGATGGATTTCCGACGCCCGCGGATTTTGGCGCAGGAGATGATGTGCCCGGTGCTGTCCCCGAAGAGGATGGGCTTGATGTTGAGCACAGTGGCGATGGTCGCGGTCACGCCGCTGACACGGCCGGTGTTCTTCAGAAAGTTCAGATCGTCCACGGTGAAATACTGGCAGGTGTGAGGCACCTCTGCGTCGAGGATGGCGGCCGCCTCCCGCGCGTCCACGCCCTGTCGGCTCAGCTCCGCCGCACGGATGGCGAGCAGGCCGTTTCCGAAGCCGCAGCCGAGCGAGTCCACGATGTGCACGAAACGCCCCTTGTAGAGCTCCATCAGCTCCTGGGCCGCGATCTTAGCGGCGTTGTAGGTCCCGCTGATGCCGGAGCTCATGGAGATGTAGATGATATCCCGCCCCTGGGTGAGGATCGGCGCGAAACGCGAGAGGAAAAGCTGCGTGTTCAGAAGGCTGGTTTTGACCTGCTTGCCGTTGCGCAGACCCTCATAGAAGGCGTGCCCGTCAAAGTGGTCCACATCGCCCCAGTAGGTTTCGGCCACGCCGTCCACCGTATAGTCGTTCGGCAGAAGGTCGATCCCGTCCAGCATCTCCTTCGGCAGGTTGGCGCTTCCATCCGCAAATACTGCAAATCCCATATCTCTAACCCCCTTGCGGCCTCTCCGAAACGGGAGAACAGGTGCCGCTCGATCTAATCTCTCGAATCATATTACCATATTTGCTGCATCATGTCAACTGCACTGCGAGAATATTTGATCTTGATTTTCAAATCAAGTATGCTATAATAATCAATATACAAAAAATGTTAGCGAGGGCAATCGCAGATGAAAACGGTGAGATTAGAATGACTTACAACAAGGACCTGATCGCGGGCAAGCTGCGCCGCTGGGAAAAATATCTGGAAAACTACAGACTCCCTGCCTGGGAGGAGATCCCGGATATCGGCCTGTATATGGATCAGGTGGTGACGCTTCTCAAGAGCTACCTCGACTACATGCCGCCGGAGCTCAAGGAAGAGGAGATCATCACGCCTGCGGCCATCAACAACTATGTCCGCAAGAAGATTATGCCCGAACCGGTCAAAAAGAAATACTACCGCAATCATATCGCCTATCTCATCATGGTATGCTCCCTGAAGCAGAGTCTCTCGATCCCCATGCTCAAGACCATGATCCCGAACGGCCTGAGCGGGGAGGAGCTCAAAAAGATCTACAGCGCGTATGCGCTGCGCCACCGCCTCTCCTGCGCCTACTTCCTGAAGGAGGTCCGCGTCCTCGCGGGCGGTATTCTGGACCATGAGCCGGAGTCGGAGCTCACGACCGCCGACACAAACGACCTCATCTCTTCCGCCGCAGTGGTCAGCGGCCTTGCAAGGCTTCTGGCCGAAAAGCTCCTGATGCTCGAGGGGAAGGGACCAGAGGAGGAAGCGGAGCTTCCGGACGGCTCGAATGGCTGAGGCGATGGAGATCCTCTTCCGGGATTCCGCGGTGCTCGTGTGCGTCAAGCCTGCGGGAGTCCTCTCCACGGACGAGGCGGGCGGCCTGCCCTCCCTCCTGCGGGAGACGCTGGGGGAGAAGGACCTGGACCTTCGCACGGTGCATCGCCTCGACCGGGCGGTGAGCGGGCTTATGGTCCTCGCCTGCGGGCAGAAGACGGCCTCAGCTTTAAGCCGGGAGATCCGGGAGGGCGGCTTTGAAAAGCGCTATCTCGCCGTGGTGCACGGGGCCTGCCCGGACCGGGGCGAGCTGCGGGATCTTCTCCGTCGGGACAAGGCACGCAAAATGACCTTTGTCGCCGACGGCCCCGGTAAGGATGTACAGGAGGCTGTGCTCGACTATGATACACTGGGCCGGGGCGCGGGGATGAGCCTTGTAAAGATCCGGCTTCACACCGGGCGCACCCACCAGATCCGCGTGCAATTTGCCTCCCGCGGCTTTCCTCTCTATGGGGAGCGAAAGTACTGCGCCGAGCCGGACAGCTGCCCGCTCGCCCTGTGGTCCTGCGCTCTGGGCTTCACGCACCCGGAGACGGGGGAGCGCATGCGCTTTTCCCGCAGACCGCCGTCTGTTTTCCCCTGGAATCTCTGTGAAGAAATAGACAGGTATTTCGGTTGCAATGGCGGTGAAGACGGTTTATAATAGCCGTCAACAATACGGCCGCTGCCGCAGAACCGACGGCGGCACCTGGGGGTGTTTCCCTTGATCTGGAAACCGGTTGTGATTCTCGTATGTTCGTTCTTCATCGGGTCGCTGAGTCTCTCCATTCTGACGTCCAAGGCTCTCTTCGGCGGCGATATCCGCTCTAAGGGCAGCGGCAACGCCGGGGCGACCAATATGGCCCGTGTCCACGGCTGGGGCGCCGGTCTGCTGACGCTCGCGGGAGATGCGCTCAAATCCGCCGTATGCATGCTGGCGGGCAAAGCGCTCTTCGGGGAGATCGGCCTGTGTCTCGGAGCGGCCGGCTGCATCCTGGGCCACTGCTTCCCGGTGCTGCACAATTTTAAGGGCGGCAAGGGGATCGCTGTGGGCGGCGCCGTCGGCTTCGGCATCGACTGGCGCGTGGGCGCCTGCACGGTGGGCGCTTTCCTCGCGGGATCGCTTTTGTCCAAGAAGGTGTCCGTCGGCTCCCTGTGCGGGGCGGTCGCCATTGTGGCATCCTCCCTGCTGTTCCATGTGAGCACGCCGCGCCTGATTCTTTCAATTTTCTGCGCGTGTCTTGCCGTCGCCCGCCACCATGCCAACATCAAGCGCCTTGCCGAGGGGACGGAGCCTGACTTCAAGGTTGGCAAAAGCGGCAGATAGACGCCTGACGTTCTGCATGTGTAGTTGTTTTGTGACAGTTGATATGCTTTAATAGACCCAAATCCGAAGGGAGGAATATAAAATGACCAAAAACGAAAACATGTTCTCGCTTGAAGAAGAGGTGCTTGACGCAGTCAGCGGCGGCGTGGGAGCGCCGGGCAGCGTTATGATCTGCACGGCAGATGCACCCCTTTATATCGCCAATCCGGCAGGCGGGCAAAACAGAAACGCACCCGCTGTCATGGATACGGTGCCGGCCGGTACGCCGGTCAGGATCTTTGAACACGGGACACAATACAGCAAAGTCATCGCCAACGGAAAGATCGGCTGGACCGAAAACGTGTTCCTGGAAAACAAAATCAGCCTCTGATTTTAGCGGTAAGAATCCCCGGCTCCGGGGATTTTTACATTTTTTTAACCTTTCCCGCGGTGACAACGCTATAATACAGGTAAATAACTGACAAAGAAAGGCTGAACACTTATGAGTAAAAGAGCGCTTGTCGTGGAGGACGACGCCAATATCGCGGAGCTTCTGCGCCTGTATCTGGGGAAGGACGGCTTCGATGTGATGATCGCGGCTGACGGCGGCAAGGCCGAATCCTCCTTCGACCTCTTCCAGCCGGACGTGGTGCTGCTGGATATCATGCTCCCCGTGAAGGACGGGTGGGAGGTCTGCCGGGATATCCGCCGCAAATCCTCCACACCTATTATTATGTTAACCGCAAAAGGGGAGACGGCGGATAAGATCAACGGCCTCAACATGGGGGCCGACGACTATGTGACAAAGCCCTTCGATGTGAAGGAGCTGCTGGCCCGCATCCATGCCGTCATGCGCCGCACCGACGCCGACGCCCCGGTGGAGAAGAAGCTCAGCTATGACAAGCTGGTTATCAATCTCGAATCCTATGAGCTCATCGTAGACGGGAAGAAGATCGACACGCCGCCCAAGGAGATGGAGCTTCTGTATCATCTTGCGGCCTCGCCCAACCGTGTCTTCACCCGCAACCAGCTTCTGGACGAGGTCTGGGGCTTTGACTACTTCGGCGACTCCAGGACCGTGGATGTGCATATCAAGCGCCTGCGCGAGAAGCTGGAAGGCGTGTCGGACAAGTGGTGCCTCAAAACCGTCTGGGGCGTAGGCTACAAGTTTGAGCTGCTTGAAGGCTGAAACCCCTTGATTTTCCTAGCTTCTTTGATATACCTGGCTCGAAAACCCGCAAATATCCGCAAAAAAACTCGCATTCGGAAAGAGTGCGAGTTTTTTGCGGGTTTTTTGATGGGAGGAGGGCAGCCAAAGATGCCAGGCAAAGACTGGAAAAAATAGAAGGAAAACATGGAATCTACAGACGTAAGAGAAAAAGCGACCCGCAAAATATGAGTACCTTTGTGTGCTCTTGTTCGGGTATACAGACACGCATTCCGTTCAAAGAGAAAGTGTACTGAAACCACAGCATCCTGTACTACCGATCTTCAGGGAAAGAGCATCTCTTCGGGTGTGTCCTTTTTCATAAAAACAGCACCAGCCCGTAGCGGGAATCTCCTCACTGCGGGCTGGCTATATATGCTTTATCATGCTTTTCTCGATTTTTTTGAATTTTTACAGATTGTTAAACCAGTCGATTGATTGATAATCAATCAATAATCTCGCCAGTCAATTTCGCAGGTCCCGCAGCCATTGACGATTACAAAATCGGAACCGCCGTTCTGATTCAGGTAATCCTGAAATTGCGGGTTGATGCAGGGCCCCGAGTCTCCGTCGTCGATCACTTTAATCTCATACCGCTGATGCTCTTCGTTCCATTCTATATAGGCATACGTTTGGGCAAAGGCCGGCACACTCAGGGCAAGCATCATCGCAAGGATCAAAAGTATTGCAGACAATTTTTTCATTTCTGTTTACCTCATTTTTTCTATTTCCAGGGCCTGTCGGCCTCTGTTTTTTGCTTACAGACACAGTATAGTATAGACATAATCACAGAAGTGTCACAAAAAGCGGCGGACTCGGCAACAGAAAGCAATTACCAAAACCAAACAAAGTATTGCACTGACAAAAACGGGCATCAGCCGAAAGTCCAGCACACGGCGCATTTGTTATTGCTTTCAGAGCTTATTCGCCGATCACTGACGATCAACGGCTTTTTCCCGGACTTGCTTTGAATCTCATGCTTACCGACAGGAGTTTTGGGAGCAGGCAGGGGAGAGGTACAGACCGGGCAGCGGACAGCAGAGGGGTGTTTTATCCTTGCTCCGCCAGGGCATCTTTTCATGGAAATCCTCCTTCAGACAATAAAAAAACAGCGGGATCGAAAGATCCCACTGTCGGATAGAAGCATTACAGCACGAGGGGATTCCCATGTCAGTGCCATGAAGGTGCCATAAAAGTGCCGTTTATGAAAAGCCGGTAGAAATCCGAAGCTGTATCGTATATAATCAGCATATATTATGAAACCACGGGGGAGGAGCCGGACAGGCTGCTGCAGGTTCCCGGGATCGGCAGCGTGCGTGTGGAGAAGATCAAACAGAGCTGGCTGAAGCTTGATCTCTCTGAGCGCCTGTCCAAATCCAAATTCCGTATGCGCTTTCAGCTGACGGACGCGGATCGGCGGTATATCTCCGACAAGGGGATGGACACCATACGGGAGCACGCGGCGGAGATCGTCAGAAAGCGCCTTGCTCCGGCGGAGCCCGCAAACGATGGGGAGCAGACGCCCATGCGCGGCGCGCCGAAGGGACATCCGGTATTCCTCGCCCGGCACGCGACAGCCACCTGCTGCCGCGGCTGTCTGGAGAAATGGCACGGGATCGAAAAGGAGAGAGCTCTTTCGGACGACGAACAGCGCTATGTGGTGGATATTATTATGCGCTGGATCAGTCGGCAGATAGACAATTAACACAGACAGGAAGGGATACCGAACATGATACTTGGCCTGATATCCGATACCCATAATCTCTTGCGTCCGGAGGCATTGAGATCACTGGAAGGAGCTGACGCCATTCTTCACGCGGGAGATATCAACAGTCAGCAGATCATTGACCGGCTTGAGATGATCGCGCCGGTGTATGCCGTGCGCGGCAACGCGGATAAGGATTGGGCAGAGTATCTTCCGTCCTTCCTTGACTTTGAGTTGGGCGGGCTGCGCATCTATATGACGCACAAAAAGAAAGACCTGCCGTCAGATCTGAGCCTCTATGATCTTGTGCTGGTGGGGCACAGCCACCAGTATTCCGAGACTCGGCAGGGAAGCACCCTGATCGTGAATCCGGGAAGCTGCGGGCCGCGCCGCTTCCACCAGTCAATCACAATGGCAACGGCGGAAACGGAAGGCAGCGCGATCAAAATCAGGCGGATCGACATCGCCCTTGCCGCGCCTGCACCGAAGGTCGATCCGAACGATATGGCCGCACAGATCGAGATTACGATTCGGGAGTTTGAGAAAGGCCGCAGTACAAAGAAGATCGCCGAAAAATACGGACTGGACCCGGAACTGACGGAACACATCGTCCGCCTCTATGTGACCCATCCGGGCGTGACCGTGGACGGCATCATGACAAAAATGGGGTTATGAGGAAAGAAGGGCTTCGACACTTCTGTTACCCGTCTGCAGGAACAGTGCTATGTGCTGATCAGTGATTTCGTCTACACGGTCGACAAGAAAGGGAACCGCCGCGGCTGGGGTGTGGCGGAACATAATATCCCGGAAAAGCATTTCGGCGATGGTTTTACCGAAAATGTCTATGTACATGATCCAAAAGAGTCTTATGAAAGACTGCCTGAGCACCTCGTTCATTTGTTCCCGCATGTGCCGGTATCAGATCTGAAGAAGTTCCTGAAATAGGAGATTTACATTATCTAAGGAGGAGAGAGCATGTCCATCGTCGGTGC
>CAMHEN010000130.1 GCA_946184165.1 uncultured Clostridia bacterium
CCGTCGGCGAAGACATAAGTGCCCTCGTCCACAATGCCGTAGGAGCCGAACTCAAAGACATAGCGGCCGTCGGAGAAGAAGGTCATGGTCGTGGCCTGGTCCACAGAGGGGACCGTGGCGGAGACGAGCTCCTCCCCGGCAGGGGCGCCGCCGCCCAGCAGAGCAGGATCGATGCTGAAGTCGCCCGTCACCTGGTCGGAGACAGCGCAGACATAGTGCAGGGCCATGGGATCGCCCTCGGCGGTGAAGGTGTCGCCGTTGGGATTGGTGACGCTCAGCACGCCGCCTTCATAGGTATAGGTGCCCAGATCCTCGATGCTGTAGGACTCGAAGAAGAAGCGGTAAGTACCGTCGGGGTTGAAGGTCATGGTGGTGGCGCCGTCGTCGCTGGTGATGGTGACGCTCTCGCCGGAGGGAGCGGCGGCAAAGTCGAAGGTATTGGCCGGGATGGTGAAGTCGCCCGTGACCTGATCGGAGACAGCGCAGACGTAGTGCAGGGCCATGGGATCGCCCTCGGCGGTGAAGATGTCGCCGTTGGGGTTGGTGACGCTCAGCACGCCGCCCTCATAGGAATAGGTGCCCAGATCCTCGATGCTGTAGGACTCGAAGAAGAAGCGGTAAGTGCCGTCGGGGTTGAAGGTCATGGTGGTGGCGCCGTCGTCGCTGGTGATGGTGACGCTCTCGCCGGCGGGAGCCGCGGGTTCTTCCTCCTCGGCCTCCTCTTCCTCGGCGTTGGGATCCAAGTAGCTGACGATCTCGGAGCCGGAGAGGGTCCAAACGGTCTCGGGCACAAAATCGAGGAGCGAGGGGACGTCGGCGCTATCGTAATCGCCGTCGGCGTCGCTGCCGTTCAGATCCAGCGCCATGAGCTGCTTCATCTGCTCGGAATAGGTGTCGGTGTGCAGTTCAAAAAACACGTGGGCGGCAGGCGCGGTGGTAACGGTGCCGTCCTCGTTCTGGACGTAGCTGCCCTCGGCGGTGGTGCGGTAAACCAGGCCCAGACCGCTGGGATCGCCGATCTCGGCGCGCTTGCCGGCCTCGAAGACATAGTAGTCGGAGACCAGGGAATAGGCGTCGGTGCCGTCCAGGGTCAGGCTGATGTCGATATAGGAGCGGGAGTCGTATTTCAGCAGCGAAGACATATCGGCGGACAGGAACTGGTAGCTGGGCATGGATTCGATGTTCCCGCTCTCCTGATTGAAGCTCACGGTGAAGGTGCCGCTGAGAGCGCCCTTGCCATAGCTGAGGATCACGCCGTCGCCCAGCGCCCAGGTGGTTTCCGGGATGTAGTCGAACAGGGCGGGGTACTCGGCGCTGTCGTAGGTGCCGTCGGCGTCGCCTCCGTTGAGGTCAATGTTCATGAGCTGCTTCATCTGCTCGGAATAGGTGTCGGTGGCAAGCTCAAAGAGCACATGAGTGGGGGTCGAAGTGACAGGGCTGCCGTTTTCATTCATGGAATAGCTGCCCTCGGAGGTAGTGCGGTAGACAAGGCCCAGGCCGCTGGGATCACCGATCTCCGCCCGCTTGCCGGCCTCAAACACATAGTAGTCCGAGACCAGAGAGTATTCGCCTTTACCATCCAGCTTCAAGGTGATGTCGATATAGGAGCGGGAGTCGTATTTCAGCAGCGAGGCCATATCGGCGGACAGGAACTGATAATCCGGCATGGAATCGATGTTTCCATTTTCCTGGTTAAAACTGACGGTATAGGTTCCGCTGACCAAGTCTCCTGTGCCGGCGGCGGAGGATTTGGGGCTGCCCGCACCGGTGAGCATGACGGCGGCGACGATGGCGGCAAGGCCGATCGCGCAGGCGCTTACAATGAGCCCCATCTTTTTGCCGGTTCCCGCAGGGGCGTTGCCATCTCTGGAGAAGGATCCGATGATGTTGTAAACCGTTGCGGCCAGCAGGCTCGCCGCACCGATGAGTGACATGTAGATGGCCTCTTCTCCGCCGTGCCCGGAGTCATAGTCGGTGAGGATGCAGTTCCCGATGCCTTCCACACGGTCACCGACGATGAGCATGGCGGAGGCCACAAGCAGCGCGGTGACCCCGAAGGTCAGGAACTGGGTCCAGAGCGCCTTGGGGAATTTACGGACCAGCAGCAGCGCGGCAATCTCCACCACAAGCGCGCAGCCGATCAGAGCCAGGATCAGGCCGGAGTTCATCTGGCCCAGGATATAATAGTTTGTTTTGTGACTGAGATAATACAGCACACCGCCGAGCAGCGTCAGCGCGCAGCTGATCAGGCCGGTGGTCAGGTGCATTCCGGCACCCTTGGCATTTCTTGCGTTGGCCATGATTACATGCTCCTTTCCTTGCGGTTTTTGACAACAAACAAGCAGGTGAATGCGGCAAAGCCAACCGCGCTTGCAATGACCGCCGCCTCAAACGCGGTCTTCCACCAGACCTGTCCCCGGCCGGCGGAGGCTTCCGCGTCGATGCCGTTGAGCAGCGCGCTGTTGACATAGACGAAGAGCTTTCTGTGATAGCTCTCGCGCAGGGCATTCTGCAGCACCACGTCCTTCTCCACCTCGGCCTCGCTCAAGTTCCAGACCTTGGCGTTGTTGGAGCCGCCCAGCATCTGGTCGTTTCCGGCCACCGCGCACTCCCGGGGCAGGAAGTAGGAGGAGGATTTGACAGAGTCGGTCATCATGAAGCCATTCCAGCCCCACTCGCCCCGGAGGATACCGTTCATCAGGTCCTTGGACGCCGCCACATGGGTGCAGCCGATGCGGTTGAAGGCGCTCATCAGGCCGGTGATACCGCCGTCGCGGATGCCGATCTGGAAGCCGCGGAGCTCATTTTCACGGGCAGCCTGCTCGTTGAGGAACACCGCCAGGCCGTCGCGGTTGGTCTCCTGGTCGTTGAAGGCGAAGTGCTTGACATTGGTGACCATGCCATATTGATTGAGCATTTCGTTCACATAGGCGCCGGTCTTGCCGCAGAGCACGGGGTCTTCGGAATAATAGCCCACATTACGGCCGTTATAGGGCGTGCGGTGCAGGTTCATGCCGGGGCCGAACCAGGTATTGTAGCCCGCCCAGAGGCCGTCGTTGGCAACCATTCTTCCTTCTTCCCGCTGCAGCAGGGGGGAGAAGGAGGCGGCCACCACCGGGCCGCCGGGATAGACGTCCGTGTGGCGCTTGTAGGCAGCGTCGTCATCCGCAACCTCGTAGATCGTGCCCTTGGTGCGCTGGCCGAGGGTGGCGATCAGACCCAGGGGCGAGTCCGCGCGGGACTCGATGGGCATGGCCAGCTCTTCGATCTCTTCAAGGTAAGCGATGTACTGGTTGATGAAATCCTGCAGGCTCAGCTGCTCCAGGGCCTGCTCAAACTTGGGATCGTCATATGCAAGGCCCCGCAGCTCAACGGCGCGGATGCCGTTGTCCTTGCCATAAACAAAGCTGTCCGGGCCGGTGTACAGGCTCTGCTCCAGCTCCTGGTTGTAGGTGGCGTTGCGGAGCATGAAGATCATCTCCTCGGTGGCCTTGAGACCGGTCACGCTCTTGGGGAAGGTGTTGAACCAGTCGCTGCGGCTGAGGTAGCTCACGCTCATGGTGCCGGTATTGTTCAGGTCCGCCATGTCCATGCGGTTCTGAATGACGGTTCCGTTGGACTCGGTGAGGTAGCTGTCCATGGAGACCTTCTCCACAACAGCGTCGCCGCTGCACTCCACATCCTTGCCCATCTCCCGCAGCACCGCGTTGACCGCCTCATGCGCCCCGTTGCCGGTGGCGAAGGTGTATTCTCCGGCCTCCAGCAGCCACGCGCCGCAGACGCCGTCATGGCTGTAACCGCGGTCATAGCTGTACAGATCCCGCGCGTTGAAGGAAATGACCACATCCTCGCTCTCGCCGGGCTGCAGCAGCTCCACATCCGCAAAGCTCTGCTCCCTGGCCTCGCCGGTCTTGGCATAGCCCACGAGCTGGATGGCCGCCTTTTCGATCTTTTCGTTCCGGTCCTTTTCCGTGTAGGGAACGGACACATAGAGCTGCACCGCGTGCTTGGCGGCGGTGTCGCCGATGTTGGTGACCTTCACCGTCACCGTGGATTCCGTCTCGCCGCTCCAGTCGATCTGCGTATCCGTGATCTCTTCTGTAAAGCTGGAGCCCTCCAGGCCGAAGCCGAAGGGGAAGCTCACTTCGCCGTCATAGTCCCAGCTCGTGCCGTTCACAGACTGCCCCTTGGCAGCCTTGGCGGCATTGCCCTGCTCCATCACGGCGTCAAAATAACGGGTCTCATAGTATTTGTAGCCGGTGTAGATGCCCTCCAGCTCCACCAGGTACCAGTCGGAGCGCAGGGCGTTGGTGGTGGTCGTCTCGATCTCATCCGCATTGGCAAACACATAGATGCCCAGGTTCTGTGCCGCCGGAGAGAGCGCGGAGTTGACCGCCCAGGTATCCGGCAGATGGCCGGAGGGAAGCGAGTTGCCCTTCAGCAGGTCGGCGATCCCATAGGTGCCATAGGCGCCGGGGTTGCCGATCCAGAGGATGCTGTCGATGGCATCGTCCTGCTTGAGCTCCTCGATCTCCATGCTGGTGCCGGTGTTGATCAGCACAACGATCTTTCCGAAGTCCTGCTCCTTCACCCAGTTGACAAGGTCACGCTCGTCGTTGGTGAGGGAAAACACGTTGCCGGTGGGGCTCTGTGTGAACTCCTCCGGCTCCAGGATCCCGTTGGCGCCGGGGTAGAAGCAGCAGCTCTCGCCCGCGTCACGGCCGAGAACGATCACGGCGGCGTCTTTGTAGTCGCCGATCCTGCCCGCGTCGTACACGCTCACAGGCACCTCGCCGATCTTGGCGCCCTGTCCGTCGTAGTCGCTGACCACGTTGCCGCCGGAGGCCTTGACAGGAGCATAGTCGGCTTCCATGTCCTTATAGAACTGGACATAGTCGGGATTCACGGCAAAGCCGCGGTCCTCAAGCGCCTGCGCCAAAGGAACCACATTGCTGGGGTCGATCAGCTCGCCCATGGAGCCGCCGTACTGCAGATTGTTGCTGCGCATTCCGAACAGGGTCACACGCTCGCCGTCGATGGCGGGCATGCCCTTCAGGGCTACGCTGCCTTCAGCCTGCAGGCGCGTGGCATAGGCGATCTCCGCTTCCACAAGTTCCGAAGCCGAGGAAAAGTCGGACTGAAACGGATAGTCCGCGGGGTCGGTGCTTCGCGTGATCGTGGCCGTTTCGGTGCCAAGCAGCTCATTGACCTTGCCCTCCCAGCTGTTGGCAACGGAGAAGGCGATGCTGAAGAGCATCAGCAGCGCGAGGAAAATGCTGGCAACGCCGCGAAACACATGGCTTGTCTTCTTCTGCATAGTCTCATTCTCTCCTTCTGTTTCATCTTCTGACTCACATAGTTCGACAGGATACGGGATCCTTGTTTACACTATACTGCTATGCCGTCCTCTTGCATATGTCTAAATTTGCCATACAGTTCTTATTTTAGTTTTGATTGCCGCTGCTGTTTCTCTTTATTTCCCTCCTGTCCCGCCGTCATCAAACTGAGAAGTCAGCAAATTTCATAACAAAAAAGCAAATCTGCGTATGGGCAAGCCGCTGGGTCTCTGCCATAATGGGAACTGTAAAATACCGCGGGAGGAATCGTAAATGCCGAAGATCAACAAAGTGGTGACCACGGTCTGGTATAATAAGCAGAACATGCACGACCTGCGCCGGGTGTTCCCGGATGCTGAATTTGTCTATGTGGATTTTTACGATAAAGAGAGGCTGACCGAAGAAGTCAGGGACGCGGACGTGGCCATCGTGATGGGCGACGTGGATCCCTGCCTGCTGGGAGAAAACAGCCTCAAATGGATCCAGTGCGACCACGCGGGGCTGAACGGCTCTGCCCGCCCGGAGGTCTTTGCCCGCGGCATCCCCGTGACCGGCGCGGCGGGACGCAGCGCCCCGGTGCTGGCCGAGCACGCCGTCTATTTTATGTTTCAGGGCTGCTATCACACGAAAGAGCTGCTGGCCGCCCAGGAAGAAGGCCGGTGGGGCGTGGAGGGCAGCGAGAGCTGGCGCGGCCTCTACGGACGCACGGCGGGCATCATCGGTATGGGCAACAACGGCCGCCTTCTGGCCGAGCGTCTGCACGCCTTCGGCATGAAGATCATCGCCTATAACCGTTCGCCCATTCAGGGGCTGGACTACATCGACCAAAAGCTCTCCGGCAAAAACGGCGATACCATTGAGCCGCTGCTGCGGCAGTCAGACTTTATCATCCTCACCATCGCACTGACCGACGAGACTTATCACATGCTGAACAAAGAGACCTTCCGGCAGGTCAAGCCCGGCGCGTTTCTTGTGAACATGGCCCGCGGCGGTCTTGTCTGCACGGAAGATCTGATCGAGGCCTTAAAGGGCGGCACGCTTTCCGGCGCGGGTCTGGACGTGTTTGAGGAGCAGCCACTCTCGCCTGATTCTCCGCTGTGGCATATGCCCACGGTGTACATCACGCCGCACTGCACACCCCAGGTGCCCGACCGGCAGGCGGCCACTATCGCCATCATCCGGGAAAACGCCCGCCGCTTTGAGGCCGGCGAGCCTTTGATGAACCTGATGCGGCCTTCTGACGCCGTCACCGGCCAGAAGGCGGAGGGCGGCTGGGCGCGGATGATGAATTCGGGTCTCACCAAGGAGCAGATCGCCGCCATGCCGTTGGAAAAGTATCTCGGCGCACGCGGCTGGACGGATCCCTCCGAATGGATGTAAAAGCGACTTATACTCTCACTCCTCTCTTTTCTCACGAGGCGCAAGCACAGAGATTCGGCTTGCGCCTCAATTATGTCGATTTTTCATTTTAACAAAACATAAACATTTCTCCAATAAAACACAAACAAG
>CAMHEN010000131.1 GCA_946184165.1 uncultured Clostridia bacterium
CCTTGAGCTCGGCGATCTTGGAATAGAGCTTGCCCTGCTCGGTCTTGGCCTCGTCATACTCGCTGTTTTCGGACAGGTCGCCGAAGCTTCTGGCCTCCTTGATGAGCTCCGAGACTTCCTTCTCGCGGACGGTCTCCAGGTAGAACAGCTCTTCCTTCAGCGCATCGAGACGCTCCTGACTCATTTTGAATCTGCTTGCATTTGCCATGTTGACGATCTCCTTCTGCCGCATGATCGGCAATGTATTCAAATCTCTTTGTCTCTCGTTATAAGCCCTCGCGGGCGGGATTGATTATAGGAGTTTTCCCTGCCGCTGTCAACTCAGGAGCTTCAGGGCGTAGATGAGCTGATCATCCTCGGAGGTAACGCCGGAGCCTGAGCTGTCGCCGGTGGTGCCGGCGGTGGTGCCGGTGGCGCTGGGATCGGCATTGTGCATGATATAGTCCGGAGACACGCCGCCCCTGGCGCTGATGTCCACGCCGCTGCCGGTGAGGTAGGTGCCGGTGGAGAGCCGGATGGCGCTGCCGTCCGCGAGGACGATGGTCTCCTGATAACGGGTCTTGCCGGTGGAAGGCTCGCCGATCAGGGTCGCCCAGTGGTACTCCTGCAGGGCTGCGGCGCAGATCTCCGCCTCGCCGTAGGTCTCGGCATTGATGAGTACGCACATGGGGAGCTGGATGCACATGCCGTCAGACTCCGTGATCTCCTGCTTGCCGTTTTTGTACTGCATGACGAATAGTCTGCCGTTGGGCAGCAGATAGTCAAGGAAGGCCGCGACCTCCGTGTCGAGACCGCCGGGGTTTCCGCGCAGGTCGATGCAGAGCGCGATGGCGCCCTGATTCAGGAGAGCCTCGATGCCGTTGATGGCGTCCTGTGCGGTGCCCGCCTCGAAGTTCTTGATCTGCACATAGCCGGCCAGCGTTTTCTCAAGACGGCAGTAGACAGAGCTCTTATACACGCCGCTGCAGTCGACCTCGATGGTCTTCCGGCCTTTGCCGATCTCAAGGGTGAAATTGGTGTTAAGCCGTGAGCGGATGAGCTTTCTCGCCTCGTCCAGGGTCTTGTCGGTCAGGTCGATGCCGTCCACGCTCGTGATGACGTCCCCTGCGGTGAGCCCCGCCCAGGCTGCGGGCGAGTCCATGTTGACCGAGATCACCTCAAAGCCGCCGCCCTCCTCCTTGAGGATAGCCATTCCGATGCCGGCATATTCGCCGGTGGAGCTGAGCTGATAAGCCTTGTACTCATTGGGCGACATGTAGTAGCTCCACTTGTCCCCCAGACCCGCAATGATGGCGGCCGCCGCATTGTCGCCGAGCGTGCTGCGGTCGACCGGGTCGATGAAACGATCGTCCACAACGTCCTTGATCTCGATATAGCGCATGGCCTCCTCGTAATCTGTCTTGCCGCCGACCGCGTCCAGCATGGTGCGGTGCACCTGCCAGTACGTGCCGCCGCCCACCAGCAGGAGGGCGAGGATCACGAATTTCAGCCGGATGGGAATATTCAGGATGGCCGCAATGAAGCGCAGGATGGTCTGGAGTATCCTCGTACCGAGTCTCATGCAATACCTCCGATTTCGTCCATTGCGAAACTCCGTTTCACAATGGAGATACTCGCTTTTATCGCGCGCGGCAGAGCGTGACACGCCGCGTGCGGTCGAAGCGAAGGCTCGCCCGGCTCGCCTCAGGGTGTATTTGAAGCGGCGAAGCTGCCTCAAATAGAATTACAAGCCTTTCGGGAGGGGCTGTATACAATCTGTTCTTGTCTGTCACTTTCCCAATTGCGAATGGAAAAATCGCGGATTGCCGGGCATTCGTTTCTGAATGCCCGGCAGAATCATAAAAGCAATCACACGCCGGCGTCGGATGAGATGTTCAGCCCGGAATAGAACATTTCCGGATCGACGCGCGAGCCGTTGATATACACTTCAAAGTGCAAATGCGGGCCGGTGGAATTGCCGGTGCTGCCCACCTGTCCGATGGTGGCGCCCTGGTTTACGAACTGTCCCTCGGTCACGCCGATGGTGGACAGATGGCCGTAGAGTGTTTTATAGCCGTTGGCATGCTCGATCATGATGCAGTTGCCGTAGCCGCCGTACCACTCCGCCAGCACGACCTTGCCGCCGTCTGCGGCATACACCGCCGTGCCCATGTTGGAGGCGATGTCCATGCCGTTATGGTTCTTGAGCTCTCCCGTGATCGGGTGGACGCGCTGACCGAAACGGCTGGATATGTAAGAATAGCTTGCGACCGGAAAGATAAAGAAGCCGGTGGAATTTACGATTCCGCCGCCTCCGCTGTCGCCGCCCCCGGCGGCTGCGGCCGCGGCGGCCGCCTCCTCGGCGGCGCGCTCCGCCTCGAGTCTTGCGACAAGCGCGTTGAGAGCCTCTGTCGTCGCGTCCTCCTGCGCTTCGATCTCCGCGATCTCCGCCTGACGGTTGGTATAGTCCTCATAGAGACCCAGAAGGAGCTGGTTTGCCTCGTCGATCTCCTGCTCCAGCTTTTCCTGCTCCTGGCGCAGGGCGTCCTGCTTTTCGCTGATCTCGCTGCGGTAGGCCACATACTCAAACTTCAGAGCCTCGGTCTTCTGCCGGGCGCGGACATAGTTGTCCTCAAGCTCCTTGTCGCGCTGCATGATCTCCCCCACGTCGTCCATGGCAGTCAGCAGCTCGCCGAGATCGTTGGCCTTCATGATGAGGGCCAGGTAGTTGAGCGTTCCGTTCTCCTCCATGGCGCGCACCCGTGCACGATAGCGTTCAAGCTGCTCGTCCTCCAGGGCCTGGGCGTCGAGGACCTCCTGCTGTTTGTCGGCGATCATCCTGTCGTAGAGGGCGATCTCCTCATTGTTGAGCTCGATCTGCTGCATGGTGTACATGTTGCGCTCGTCCAGGGCGCGCTTCTGCACCAGGATATCGACCGCATTGGCCTGCAGCCAGTCGATCTCCGCCTGCTTCTCATCCCGCTGGGCCCGGATCATATCGCGCTTTGCGCGCAGGGCTTCGATCTCCGATTCGGAGACGGCGGCATGGGAGGCGGGGGACACAGCGGTCAGCAGGGCGGCGCACAGAAGGGCACTCAGAAGTCTTGCGGCAAATGCTTTTCTCTTTCTCATAGTTGCCAAGCGGAGTCAAACCGCGGCCGTCAGAAGGCGGCCCCTTACGCAGTGATGATTTGCGCGGATACGGCGATTCCCGATGTGCACAGGATATTGTTGTTTTCCCGCCGGGAATCCAAATCGTTTTTGAAGGAGCTTTGTAAAACCAAAGTTATTAAATCAAATCAGCAGTTGTAGTAGGATATACCGGAGAAGTACTGGGCGGGGTCGACCCGGCTGTCCCCTACGTAGACCTCAAAGTGGAGGTGCGTGCCGGTGGCGCGCCCGGTCGAACCGACATAGCCGATGGTCTGACCCTGGGACACAGTCTGCCCCTGAGAGACGGCGAGCCCCGACAAATGGGCATAGACCGTCGACGTGCCGCCGTGGTCGATCACCACATAGTTTCCGTAGGATCCGTCATACGATGCGGTGATCACTTCGCCCGAGGCGGCGGCCACCACCGGAGATCCGTCGTTTCCGAAGCCGTCTATGTCAATGCCGCTGTGATAGCGCGATTCGCCGGTGAAGGGGTCGCTGCGGGTTCCGAAGCGGCTTGTCACCCGGGTGCTGCAGGGCAGCGGCCAGACATAGCCCTCCGATCCGCCGGACACATATCCGACATTGGCCTGTTCCGCCATATCCAGGATCTGCTGCTCGGAGTAGATAAGCTCTCCGCCGGCGGCAAGAGAGTCCATATTGGCCTGCACCATGTCCGCCACCTGGGCCTGGGCCTGGGCTGCGGCAGCCTGCGCCGCGGCATTTTCGGCCGCCCTGCGGGCGTTGTTGCTCGCGATCAGATAGGCGATGGTCGCGGCGGCGGCCTCTTCGGCGGCCTGAGCGTCTTCATACTCCCGCAGCGCGGATTCGATCTCATCCTCCAGCTCCAGGAGCAGCTCATCCGTCTGCTCCATTTCGGCAACGATCCCGGCCTGCTCCCCGCGAAGCTCGGTCTCGACGCCCTGATAAACGGCCTTCTCGGTCTCGTACTGGGCCTTGACCTCTTCGGTCTCCGACCGGGCCGCCTCATAGGCCTGCTGGAGCTGCTTGTCGCTCTCCATGATCCGGCCCATATCGTCGATGGCGGTGATCAGCTCTGAAAAGCTCTCGGCTCCCATCACAAGCGCGAGGATGTTGTAGCCGCCGCTCTCCTCCATGGCGCGGATGCGGGTTCGATAGCGCTCAAGCTGGAACTGCTCGCGCGCTTTCGCGGCGTCGACCTCCAGGCCCTTGTCACGGATCATATCCTCGTACTTCTGGATTTCCTGCCCGAGCAGCTCCAGCTTCCGTTCGGCGAGCCGGTTCTGCTCCTCCAGGGCGGCCTTCTGCTCAAGGACGTTCGCCTGCACCTCCTTCAGCTTTTCGACGCGCGCCTTGATCTCTGCCATCTGGTTTGACAGTTCCTCTTTCTGAGCCCGCAGCGCGGCAAGCTCATCCGTCTCGTCGGCATAGGCGGACATGGGGATCACGCTTACGACGAGGGAGAGGAGCATCAGGACCGCAAGAATGATCGCAATGACAGATAGAATTCTTTTCCTGTTCATAATCCTTAAAAACACGTTCTCTGCGGTGAGAGACGGTTCAGACTTTGAGATAGTTCCTGATGGCGTTCACGCCGCCGAAGGCGCCCACCAGGATGCCGACGCCCATATAGATGATGAACACCGGCAGGGCGTACTGGCGGAACGGGATCACGTTCAAAAGCGTCCCCGTGATGGAGCCGACCAGCCGGCCGGAGACCAGATTATAGATCCCCCACTCGGCAAGGAAGGCGATGCTGCCGCCCATCATGCCGAGGATCAGACCCTCCACCACGAAGGGCAGGCGGATGAAGGCATTCGTCGCGCCGACCATCTTCATGATGGCGATCTCTTCGCGCCGGCCGAAGGTGGCGAGCTTGATAGTGTTGGACATGATAAAGAAGGAGACGAAGACCAGCATCACGATCAGCACAAGAGAAACGATGCTCACGACGTTGCGGATCATGACGAAGTTCTGCGCATAGTCGAGGTGGGCGTTCACCTTGGCGACGCCGCGGATCGCCTCCAGCTCCATCTTGGTCTGGGACATGTAGGCGATATCGTTGAGATGGATGATAAAGCGATGGCGGAAGACATCCTCATCGATGCCCTCCATGAGGGAGGCGTCATACTTGCCCATAAAGTTTTCCATCGCCTGGGTGCGGGAGACGAATTCGGCGGAAGCCACGTTGTCCACGGCCTCGATATTGCGCTGCAGATCGCGTGCCGCAGCCTCGTCTCCGATGGCCTCGTCCACAAAGACAACGATCTCGTTCTGCGCCTCAAGCTCCTTGATGAGCTTGTTGATGTTCAGGGACAGGAGCGAGACGCTCCCCATGATGATAAGGCAGGCGACGATGATGGTGACGGTGGCGAAGGACATGAAGCTGTGGGTCGTGATGCTCCGGAAGCCCTCGCGGGTGAGGTAACCCAGTCTCATAGATCGTAATACCCTCCTTCTACGCTGTCGCCGGTCTTCTCGCCGCAGTCAATGGTGATGACGCGCTTGGAGAAGGCGTTGACAAGCTCCTTTTCATGGGTGACGACCACGACGGTGGTGCCCATCTCGTTGATCTTTTCCAGCAGGAGCATGAGCTCCAGGCTGCGGGCGGGGTCCAGGTTTCCGGTAGGCTCGTCCGCGACGATCATGCGCGGGCTGTTGACGAGGGCGCGGGCGATGCCGACACGCTGCTGCTCGCCGCCGGAGAGCTCCCCCGGCATTCTCTTCTCGCGGCCTTCGAGGCCGACGAGCTCCAATATGTACGGTACGCGGGTTTTGATCTCGCTGTTCGGCGCGCCGACTACGCGCATGGCAAAGGCCACGTTGTCATAGACGTTCATGTTCTCGATGAGACGGTAGTCCTGGAACACCACGCCGAGCGTTCTGCGCATCTTCGGCAGCTTCCGGCGCTTGATGGTCCCCATGTCAAAGTCGTTTACCACAACCTTGCCGGAGGTTGGGCGCACCTCCCCGGTGATGAGCTTCATCAGCGTCGTCTTGCCGGAGCCGGAGGGGCCCACCAGAAAGACAAATTCGCCGTCTTCTATCGTAAGACTCACATTGTCGAGAGCGACGGTGTTGCTGCTCTCATACACCTTACGCACATTCTGCATATAAACCATATAATATCCTCCAGTTAACTTCACTTGCGAACTCTGATCGCAAGTGAGGACTCGCATTCATCGCACGCGGCTTACGGGGAACACGCCGCGTTTGGTCGATGCGAGGGCTCGCCAGGCTCGCCTAAAGGAGTTTTTGCCGAAGCAGAGCTCCGTCAAAAACGATTTGAAATTATTGTCTCTATCCGCTTTATATAGTACAGAGCGCCGAAGAAGCGCTTAATACTTGCTGTTCAGGGAGTCCAGATACTGCTTTACCATCATGGCGACCTTGAAGACGATTGCGTGGTCAAACTCGCGCAGGTCGAGCCCCGTCATCTTCTTGATCTTCTCGAGGCGGTAGACCAGCGTATTGCGGTGGACGTACAGCTTTCGTGAGGTCTCGGAGACGTTCAGGTTATTCTCGAAAAAGCGGTTGATGGTCTCAAGGGTATCCTCGTCCAGGGTCTCGATGGGGTTTTTCTTGAAGACCTCGTTGAGGAACATCT
>CAMHEN010000132.1 GCA_946184165.1 uncultured Clostridia bacterium
ACACGCTCAACCGCGTGGCGCAGGACCAGGCGCGCAACGGCGTCGCGGTCAGCGCGGACGAGCTGCAGCCGGGCGACATCCTCTGCTTCTACTCCGGCTCCAGCTACATCGGACACGTCGGCATCTACATCGGCGACGGCATGTTCGTCCACGCACAGAACTCCGCCACCGGCGTCGTGATCACCGATCTCAACGGTCACTACGGACAGCGCGGCTTCGAGGCCCGCCGTATCGTGGAAGGATGAAAAAGAACACTTGCAGAAAAGGAAGCGGCTTGCCGCTTCCTTTTCTGCTTGCATTTTCGATGGGGCTGTGTTATACTGCGTAGGCACGCAGGGTTGGTATATCGGTATTACTCCAGCTTCCCAAGCTGGCTAGGCGGGTTCGACTCCCGTACCCTGCTCCAAATACAAAGGCGCCGGCACAGGCCGGCGCTTTTGTATTTGGAAAAAGCCCCCGGCGGGAGTCGAACGGGTGCGGGAGTGAATGACGTGCCGGGGGCACGTCAGAGCCGCGCCCTGGCCTGCCCCGGAGGGCAGGTCGACTCCCGTACCCTGCTCCAAACGTAAAAAGACGTCGGCAGAGCCCGGCGTCTTTTTGCGCTTTGAAGCCTCTCTTGTCTACCCGGACAGGAGAGGTTTTTTGTTGTGTTTTTGCAAGGGCTATGGTACACTTTCTCTATTGAACGCAAAGCAGGTGACGCGCATGAACGAAACCCCCTTTACCAATATCCGCTCCCTCCTCGGCGCCCTGGCCAAGGCGCTCAATCTTATCAATCCCGCGGTGGAGAACCACCACGAGCAGACGGCCTACTTTGCCTACTTTATCGGCAGGGAGCTGGGCTTTGAGGAAGAGGAGCTGCACACCATTGTATACGCGGCCCTGCTGCACGATCTCGGCTCCATCATCCTGGATGAGCAGGTCTCCATCGAGGAGATCGAGAGCAACGCCCAGGAGTACGCCCGCATTGGCGCGAAGATGATCCGGGACCTGCCGGACTTTGCGCAGATCGCCGATGTCATTGAGCTCTGCCAGACGGACTGGGCAACGCTCAGCGCCTGGGCGGTGGGGAACGATTCCGCCTGCCGCCGCTGCGTGCGGGACGCGGCCGTCATCCACCTGGGCGACGCCGTCTCCACCTGCCTCAATCCCAACCGCCGCATCCTCAGCCAGGTGCCGCGCATCTGCTCCTTCCTGCGGCAGAGCAGCGGCACGGAGTTCATGCCGGAGGCGCTCGATGCCCTGGACCGCCTGCGCGACCTGGAGGTAATCTGGCTCGATGCCGCCAACAATCCCAGCTTTCTCATGTTCTTCACCGGGGAGTTTCACCAGATCACCCTGCAAAAGACAGCCCAGCTCACGCGCCTTATGTCCCGCATCATCGACTACCGCAGCGCCTTCACCGCCATGCATTCGGCGGGCGTCGCGGCCACGTCCCGGGAACTTGCCCGTCTGTGCGGCTGGAGCGCGGAGGACTGCCTTAAAATGGAGATCGCGGGGAACCTCCACGACCTCGGCAAGCTCGTGGTGCCCCGTTCTATTTTAGAGAAGCCCGGCAAGCTCACGGACGAGGAGTTCAGCGCCATCCGGGAGCATTCCTATTACACCCGCCTCATCCTCATGGATATCGAAGGCTTCGACCAGATCACGGACTGGGCCGGCTTCCACCACGAGAAGCTGAACGGCAGGGGCTACCCCTTCCACCTCGACCGGGAGAACCTGGACCAGGGCTCGCGCATCATGGCGGTGGCAGATATCTTCTCCGCCATCACGGAGGACAGGCCCTACCGCGCGGGGATGCCGAAGGAGCAGGCGATCCGGATCCTCCGCGAGAATGTGGAGCGCGACGCCATCGACGGGGAGCTTGTCGAGCTTCTCATCGCCCACTATGACGAGGTGGACGCCGCGCGCGTAAGGCTCTCGCACGAGGCGAGCAGCCGCTATTACAGCTCCCTCGGCAAAAGACCCGCCTGGGAATAAGGAAGGGTCTGAAATACACAAACACGTGCGTTTCATAAACTCCTGCAAGGGGGGAGTTCAGAGGGGGAAAGCCTCTGATTTTTCGCCTCGCAAGGCGAAAAACCATTCAAATCCGTTTTTTCCGAGGACATGCGCCTCGGAAAAAACACATCTCAGCCTGCAAGTGTGCGAGCGACGTCAAACGAAGCTCGCGCCGTTCCGTTTCCGCCTTGGGGCGAAAACTGCACTCCGCTCCCTCCGTTTTCCTCTTAACTGCAAAGCCTTTGCTTTGCAGTTAGAAGGAGGCGCAGCGGAGAGAGTGAGCTTTCGTCACGCCTGACGGAAGCGAATGAGCGCAGCTTGTGCCGACGCAGTGCGCGCAGCAGGCTGCAAGCCCTGCTCGTTTCATAAAAATGCCATCAGGGCATTTTTATGAAACGAATGTGAATACACAAAAAATAACAATTGACAGCGCTTTTCCCCGGTGCTATGATAGCTGGGTCAAAAGCGACGACGGAGACGCGGATTCGCCGGGTGTACAGAGAGGGCGGCCACAGGCTGCAAGCTGCCCCACCGGAGCGGATGAGCCGCCACCACTCCCGAGCCGGCGGACGATTGAAGCCCGCACGCCCGACGCCCGTTACCGCGTCCCATGAGTGAAACAACAAGGTGGAACCGTGCATTCGCACCCTTGGCCGAAAGGCTGAGGGTGCTTTTATATTTTTTGGAGGATAAAACATGAAAATCATCGACAGAAACGGCCAGGTCGCCGAATGCCCCGCAGAGGAGGAGCTGCACGTCCTGCGCCACTCCGCCGCCCATATCATGGCCCAGGCAATCAAGCGCCTGTACCCGCAGGCGGACTTCGCCTTCGGTCCCGCCACCCAGAACGGCTTCTACTATGACGTAGACCTCGGCGACACGAAGCTCACGCCCGAGGATCTCGAGGCCATCGAGAAGGAAATGAAGAAGATCGTCAAGGAAAACCTCCCCTTCAAGTCCTTCATCCTGCCCCGGGAAGAGGCCAAGAAGCTCATGGCCGAGCGGAATGAAAACTACAAGCTCGAGCATATCGACGATCTTGCGGACGAGACCGAGTTCAGCTTCTTCCAGCAGGGCGAGTATATCGACATGTGCCTCGGGCCCCACATCTGCTACACCAAGGCCCTCAAGGCCTTCAAGATCACCCAGCAGTCCGGCGCCTACTGGAAGGACGACAGCGAGAACAAGATGCTCACGCGCATCAACGGCGTTGCCTTCCGCACCACCGAGGAGCTGGAGCAGTGGGAGAAGCAGCAGATCGAGGCGCGCGAGCGCGACCATCGCCGCATCGGCCGCGAGATGCAGCTCTTTATGACGGACGATCTCGTGGGCCGCGGCCTGCCCATGTTCCTGCCCAACGGCTATGTGGTCTGGCAGGAGCTCGAGAATTATATCAAGGAGAAGGAGCGCCGCCTGGGCTATCAGCACGTGCTCACCCCCTGCGTTGGCACCGTCGATCTCTACAAGACCTCCGGCCACTGGGACCACTACAAGGACAACATGTTCCCGCCCATGGAGCTGGAGGGAGAGGCCTACGTCCTGCGTCCCATGAACTGCCCGCACCACATGCGCATCTTCGCCAACCGTCCCCGCTCCTACCGGGCCATGCCCATCCGTATCGGCGAGATCGCCCATGACTTCCGCTATGAGTCCTCCGGCACCCTCAAGGGCATCGAGCGCGGCCGCCACTTCTGCCAGAATGACGCCCACCTCTTCGTCACGCCCGAGCAGATCAAGTCCGAGGTCGCCTCGGTCTGCGACCTGATCTTTGATGTGTACAAGGACTTCGGCATCACCGACTACCGCTGTGTCCTGTCCTTGCGCGACCCCGCCGACAAAAAGAAATACCACGATGACGACGCAATGTGGAACACCGCCGAGACCGCCCTGCGCGAGGTGCTGACCGAGCTCGGCATCCACTTCACCGAGGAGATCGGCGAGGCCGCCTTCTACGGCCCGAAGCTGGACGTGAACGTCAAGCCCGCCGTCGGCGCGGAATACACCCTCTCCACCTGCCAGCTCGACTTCTGCCTGCCTGCCCGCTTTGAGCTGCGCTATATCGACCGGGACGGCAGCGAGAAGTGCCCGGTGGTCATCCACCGCGCCATCCTCGGATCTCTCGACCGCTTCATGGCCTACCTCATCGAGGAGACCAAGGGCCGCTTCCCCGTGTGGCTTGCGCCCATGCAGGTCAAGGTCCTGCCCCTGAGCGAGAAGACCCTGGACTACGCCCGCGGCGTCTGCGAAAAGCTCCAGGACGCAGGCATCCGCGCCGCGCTGGACGAGTCCAATGAGAAGCTCGGCTACAAGATCCGCCTTGCCCAGCAGGAGGACCGCGTCCCCTATATGCTGGTCGTCGGCGGCAAGGAGGCCGAGAACGGCACCGTCGCCGTCCGCACCCGCAGCGGCGAGGATCTCGGCGCCATGAGCCTCGGGGACTTCACCGCCAAGGTCCTCGGCGAGATCGAGAGCAGAGCAAAATAATTTTTGCCCAGGAATAAAACCAAAACCCCTTCACAGACTAAAGAAGTAAAATACGAAGCAAGGCTATTGAACGATTATATAAGGCATTGTTGAGGCGGCTTTGCTGCCTCAACAATCCATTCAGCCGAGCTCCGCGAGGCCTCGCGCCGACCAGACACGGCGTATCACGCATCGCCGTGTGCGATAAGCGCGAGTCCTCGCTTGCGAATCATATTCGCAAGCGATTTAGTCTTTGGGGGGTTTTTTTATGAGTCCGGAGCGGAAAAAGCTGGTGCTGGCCCTTGCGCTGATCTTCGCCGTCAACATCTTCATCATCGCCCTGGCCCAGCGCGCCTCGGCGGATCTGTACAAAAGGGGCTCCTCCGGCGCCGCCGTGAGCGAGATCCAGACCCGCCTTAAAAACTGGGGCTATTATTTCGGCGCGGTGGACGGCGTTTACGGCAGCCAGACCGAGAAGGCCGTGCGCTGGTTCCAGCAGAAAAACGGCCTCACGGCGGACGGCCAGGTGGGGGACAAGACCCTTGCGGCCCTCGGTATGCCCGTGAGCGGCAGCTCCGGCGGCAAGAGCGGCAGCGGGGGCGGCGGCAATCTCGACCTCCTGGCCCGCCTCATCTCCGCCGAAGCGAGAGGGGAGCCCTATGAGGGGCAGGTCGCCGTCGGCGCCGTGGTCCTCAACCGCGTCGGGCACCCGTCCTTCCCCAACTCTGTCGCGGAGGTCATTTATCAGCCCGGGGCCTTCTCCTGCCTGGACGACGGCCAGTTCAACGAGCCTGTGGCCGAGAGCGCCTATCGCGCCGCCCGGGACGCCATGAACGGCTGGGATCCGAGCTACGGGGCCATCTATTATTTTAACCCCGTCACCGCCACCAGCAAATGGATCTGGGCGCGCCCTCTCATCGTAAACATCGGCAAGCACAGATTCTGCGCCTGAGCTTTTGAATTCTGTATTGAATTGTTAACAATCGTACAGTATAATATTGTCAAAATAAAAACTACAGGAGGTATCACGATGGCATACTGCAAAAGCTGCGGCGCCTATATCCCCGACGGCGTGACGGCCTGCATCGCCTGCGGCTATGACGAGGCCGCCGAGCAGCAGAAGAATTCGGCGCGCTCCGCCGGCGCGGCGGCGGCCAGGGCGTCGGAGAAAAAGAGCAGCCGGGAAAAATACAAACAGTTTGACAGCGACTATCTCCGCGAACAGCTCGAGGAGCAGCGTAAGCGCCAGCAGGCCAACAGCCGCAAATGGGCGGAGACCGAATACGCTCAGCGCCAGAAGGCCAAACAGGAGCAGGAGCGAAATTTTTCGAGTACCTCCGGCAGGTCGGGAAGTGACGTGTATCAAAGCGTGCGCAGCGCCATGAACAGCAAGGACGGCAGCAAGATTTTTGCGGGCCTCTCATATTTCAGCGTCCTCTTCCTGCTGCCCTACCTGTTCCGGGGGGACGATGAGTTTGCCAAGTATCACGCAAAGCAGGGCATGGGCCTCTTTCTCGCGGGTCTCGTCGGGCGCATCGTCGGCCGCATCTTTCATGTAGGCTGGCTCGTGGATCTCGCGCGCTTCTATTTTATATATAAGGGCGTCGATAATGTGGTCAAGGAGAAAGAGGAGCCCCTGCCTTACATAGGCGACATCATCAAGTGAGGCTTTGCGGCTCTGCATTTTGTGGCTTTTTCAGAGCGAAAACCACAAGATTTTGAAAGCGAAAAAAACCTGCGATTTTTGCAAAAAAGTGTTGACAAATGGCACTTACAGGTGCTATATTAGCCAAGCACTCAGCCGAGAGGCTGATCGATCTCCTGAAACAGCACCTCAAAAATTTCAAAAAGAAATGAAAAAAGGTGTTGACAAACGGAGAAAGATGTGCTAAAATAACCAAGCTGTCGCCGATGAGGCGGGGCGCGGATGTACCTTGAAAATTGAACAATGTAAGAACAGCTTATGCAAAAATAAGCACCAGAA
>CAMHEN010000133.1 GCA_946184165.1 uncultured Clostridia bacterium
CTTGGATTTGTGAGGGGGATTGTGAAGGGGGATTCATTTAGTTAAGGATACAAATCCCCAAAACTCACGCTTACGATACTTCCAAATATGATTTTGGAGGTATATCCCATGAAAACGCAGAAATCCTTTTTTGAGCTGAACGGCGGAACCTATACGCAGGTCGGCAATGTGTTCCTTCCTGATCTAATCATCGGAACGGCCTATAGAAAACCTCTTGGCAAGTATGGCCGGATGCGGAAACGCTATCTGAAAGAACAGCACCCGTTGCTTTATTCGGAACTGCTACTGACTGGCAAACTGTATCCACATTTATTGGAGATCGACGAAGCCTGCGAGGGGCGGCTGGAGTTGCTTGTTCTGCAAATGGCCAAGAGCGAGGGAGTGACCGAGGCGCTTAAAGCTTCCGATCAAATGGCATGGGTCGCACATATGAACAGTATCCAGAACCGCGCGGAAGAGATTGTGCTGCAAGAGCTCGTGTACTGCTGAGGGGGTGTCGGAATGCAAGTTCTGGAAGATCAATGTTGTCAAGGGTGAATTTCCGCTTTTGAATAAAATCTTATTTGTTTGCCAAGGCAAGAGTCCCCTGCCCTTGGCGGATTGAAGTAGATTGCGGCAAATCGGAGCAAATCGCGGCAACGCCACCATCGGCTGACTACCGTTTTACTACCGTCCGGGAGACTGAAAGCCATATATGTAAAAAGGTGCGCGGCATAGGAGTTTTTCCTGTGCTGCGCATCTTTTAATATCGTACAAAATCGCTCAATCAGTCTCGGAATATTGTGAGGGTAGTATCTCCGTCTCCAAGCAAATCTGTAAGTTCTTTCGCTGAAAGATTTTCGATCTTTCCCAGCCTGGTATATGCCCAGGAGTTGGAGCCGTAGAAAACGACGATATTGCTGCCTGAATAGAGGACGATATCGCCCGCCTGCGTCGTGGTCTGCACATCGCTGCGCGGCAGACTCGTCCCGAGAGAGCCGACCTGCTCAAAGCCGCCGTATGGGGACATCTGGATCGTCAAAGGGCCGTTCGCCACAAGCTCCCGCAGGGCATCCACACTCTCGTTGTCTTCCCACTGTACAGACACTTCCGAATCGCCAATTATCAGCTTCAATTCTGTTCTCTCCTCCGTCACAGGTTCTGCGCTCTCTACCGTTTCTGCCTCCGGCTTCTGCACAGGAGTGGCCTCCGGGATAGCCTCCGTCGGCTGTGAAGCGTTCACTTCCTGCTGCGTAGTGCTGCCTCCGCAGGCGGAGAGCAGCAGAGCACAGAGCATGAGGAGCATCAGGATCATTCGTCTCATTCGCATATGGCTTTGCCCATTTCATAGGCCTTTTCCAGGGCTGGGCTGCCCGCGATCTCGCCGGCCAGCGTCGCCCCGCCGCCGAAGACCGAGCCCGCCAGCTTCGCCTTGGGGAAGCACTCGACCCAGCCCTCCAGACCACTCAGTGCGCGCTGAGGCACAGTGTCCTCATCTTCTGCGGCGGAGGCAATAAGGTACACCTCCCGGAAATTATAGTCCAAGGGAAAGAGCGGGTTTGCCCGATCCAGCAGCGTCTTCATCTGACCGCTCATCTCGTAGTAATAGATGGGCGTGGCAAAGACCAGGACGTCAGCCTCGAGCATCTTCTCAACGATAGGCGCCATGTCGTCCTTGATGACGCATTTGCCCGTCTCCTGGCAGACAAAGCAGCCGAGACAGAAGCGGATGTGCTTGCCGCGCATCGTGATCTTTTCAACGGCATTTCCTGATTCCTGCGCGCCGCGTCCGAATGCGTCGGCCAGAGCCTCCGAATTGCTGTTCACGCGGGGACTGGTAGAGAGGATCAATACATTTTCACTTTAGTCCTCCATATCCGCCAGCAGCGTACCGCCTACTCCGACGTTTTCTTCCTGGTTTTCATGGATCAGCACATAGAAGGCCTCCGCGGGGATGCCCGTGACGCGCACGGCGGTCTCGGTAAAGCCCTTGACGATCTCCTGCTTCTGCTCCTTGCTCATAGGGGTCATCTCAAAGGTAATAACAGGCATGGTTTTTCCTCCTTATTTCAGTGCGTCGGCAAAGAACGCCGCAAGCTTGTCGAAGGGGATCTTGTCTTTCTGATCGTACAGGTCTACATGATCCGCCTCCGGGACGATCAGCAGCTCCTTCGGCTCCTGTGCCGCCGCGTAGGCGTCCTCGGCATAATACCGGGAATGGGCGTTTTCGCCCGCCACCAGAAGGATCGGCCGCGGGGAAATCTCCGCAATGTTCTTCATCAGATCAAAGCTGAAGAAAGAAACCGGCGTCGTCTGCGTCCAGGACCCGGTGGAATTGATAGAGCGCGGATGCCAGGCGCGCTTTACATAGTACTTATAGAAGGCCTCCACCACCGGACCCAGCTGGGGCACGATCTCCTCCGGAAGCGTCGGCAGGCCGCCCTGCTCGGTCAGCATGCTGCCCTGCTCGTCAAAAGCGATCTCATGAGGGCCCTTCATATAGGTTCCCGCCTTATAGTCCCGGAAGCGCTGCTGGGCAAGGAAAGCCTTGATCTGCTCGCGCTGTTCCTTGGTATAGCTGTCCCGGTAGCCCCGGGTGATGCTGCGGGACATATCGTACATGGACACCGTCGCCACGGCCTTGATCCGGGGATCGGTCCCGGCCGCGGTCAGCGCCATGCCGGACAGACCGCAGATGCCCGTGACGCCGATCCGCTCCCGGTCCACAAAGCTCTGGGTACCCAGATAATCCACCGCTGCGGAAAAGTCCTCCGTGAAGATCTCGGGAGACGCCACGTCCCGCACCTTGCCGCCGCTCTCACCGGTAAAGGACTGGTCAAAGGCCAGCGCCACAAAGCCCAGCTTCGCATACTCCTGCGCATAGAGACCGGAGGCCTGCTCCTTGACCCCGCCGAAGGGGCCGGAGACGATGATCGCGGCGTTTTGCCGCTCCGCATAGCCCAGGGGAAGGTAAAGGTCGCCGGCAAGCTCGATGCCGAAGCGGTTTGTAAAGCGCACCTTCTTTCTCTCGATCTCAGGATCAATTTCAAAAGTTCTGTCTTCCGTGCTCATGGATGATTCCTCCTATGTTATTTGTTGTAGCTGTATCGCAGGTAGTCCAGACAGGCCAGGCGGTTTTGCACCTCATGGGCCATCTCCACCAGCTGACGGCGCTGCTCGTTGAGAATATGTAGCTGGCCCGGAATGTCGCCCCGATCCCGGCAGGCACAAAACCGCTCTACCGTGTCGCGATCGCAGCCTGCGTCCCGCAGGTTTTCCCGGATGCTCTCCATGCCCTGGGTCATGGTTGTTCCCTCCCGTCCTATGTTCTGTTTTCATTTTATTATGGAGGCAGAGAATTGTAAAATGCTTATTATAAATACTTTACCATGCGGTTTTTCTATGGTAAGATGGTGAGGAAAGGACGGTGTTGACCGTTGGATCTTCGTGCGCTTCGTTATTTCCTGGCGGTGGCTCAGGAGGAAAATATTACAAAGGCGGCGGACTACCTGCATGTGACGCAGCCCACGCTGTCGCGGACGCTGATGGAGCTGGAACAGGAGTTCGGCAAGCAGTTGGTGATTCGGGGCAAGCGTCGTCTGAGCCTGACACAGGACGGCCTCTTGCTGCGCAAGCGGGCCATGGAGCTCATAGAGCTTGCGGACAAGACCGAGGCGGAGCTGCGTGAGCGAGAGGACAGCGTCGAGGGCGACGTGTATATTGGCGCAGGAGAGTCCGACGGGATGCGCGTCATCGCCCGGATCTGTCAGGAACTGCGAAAGCTCCATTCGGGCATCCGGTTTCGCCTCTCCACCGGTGACGGAGACGAGGTAAAAGACCGACTGGACAAGGGACTGGTGGATCTGGGATTGGTCTTCGGCCCGGTGGATCAGGCAAAATACAACGCGATCCCGCTGCCCTTTGAGGGCATCTGGGGCGTGATCCTGCCCGCAGATGATCCGCTTGCGGCAAAACCGTCTGTTGAGCCGCAGGACCTCTGGGACAGGCCCCTGCTGCTCTCTCAGCAGGCGCTCCAAGGCGGCTTCCTGCAGGCATGGCTTAACCGGGAACTGGACGATCTGAATGTCTGCGCCACCTATACCACCATGCTCAACGCGGTCATGCTCACCGAGGGCGGCTTTGGCTGCGCCATGGTCATCGACGGGCTCTTCAATTTGACAAATACAGGCCTTTGCTTCCGCCCCTGCAGTCCGTCGCTCACCGCCGGGACGTCTGTGATCTGGAAGAAATACCAGGTCTTTTCCCCACCGGCAGAGCTGTTCTTACATGCACTGATCGAACACTTTTCTTGATTTTGCTGGCACGAATTGATATGATTTAGGCACGGACAATCATTCTCCTTTCCCAAAGTGAGTGCTACAATGGACCCACAAACCGGAAAGGAGAATGAAAATATGAATATGAACGAAAAAACTGTGATCGTGACCGGCGCGAGTTCCGGCATCGGTAAGGCCGCGGCGGAGCAGCTGAAGGCCAAGGGTGCGAATGTTGTGATCATCGGCCGTGACCCAGAGAGGACAAAGGCCGTGGGCGAGGCGCTGAACGCCCCCTACTATACGGCGGACTTCACGGATCTTGCGCAGGTACGTGAGCTGGGAGAGAAGCTGCACGCGGCTTATCCGCACATCGATGTGCTCATCAACAACGCCGGAGGTATTTACCGGGATAAGCGCGAGGTCACCGTGGACGGCAATGAGCGCACCTTCCAGACCTGCCATCTGGCGCACTTCCTGCTGACCAACATTTTGCTGGATACCTTGATCGAGAGCAAGGCCAGCATCATCAACACCTCCAGTGTAGGCGCTGCCGGTCTGAGCAAGCTGGATATCCACGATCTGAACCTCGAAAAGAAATACGCAAATACCATCGCTTACGGCAACGCCAAGCTGGAGGTCACGCTCTTTGCCAAGGAATTCAACCGCCGTTATGGCAAGCTCGGCGTCAACATGGTATCCTTCCATCCGGGCAACGTGCTGACGAACTTTGCCTCTGAAGCGGACGGTTTTATTCACTCGATGTATTCCCTGGCTCTGAAGTCGAAAATCATGCAGGCGCTCTTTGCCATGATTGGGCCCGAAGAGGGTGCGGATACCCTCGTATGGCTGGCCACGACCGAACCGGGCAAGGATTGGCAGCCGGGCAACTATTATTACAAGCGGAGGATCACAAAAACCCATAAGCTGGCGGACGATCCCGTCGTCGCAAAGTCTCTCTGGGAGCAGAGTGAGAGGCTGTGCGGCGTGACCTATCCTGTGCTGTAACGAAGAAAGAAGGGGAAGCTCTTGAAGCTGATCATATCCAAACAATTCCAGGCCTTTATCGAGAGCGTCGGCTTTTCTCTGGAGTATGTTCTGGAGAGGGCTGGAATCCCGAATATCCTGTGGAAGGAAGAGCTGGAGCTTTCCCCGATGGAGTATTGCCGCTTTCTCAATGAGCTGGACGAGATCATCACGGACGACCAGGTGCTGGCCATGAGCGAGATCGGGAACATCAGCACGTTCATGCCCCCGTTTTTTGTGGCGCTCTGCGCAAAGAACGCACGGGAGGGCTTCGAGCGCTTTGCCAAATACAAGAAGCTGATCTGCCCGCTGATCGTGGATATGACAGACACCGGCGACGTGCTGGAGTTCCGCCTGTCCTTCGATATTCCAGAGGTCGATATGCCGCGTTTCTCTGTTTTGAATGAACAGCTTGCCATCCTGAGCCTGATCCGTACTGGTACCGGAAAACAGGTGATCCCCGTGCGCATCGGCAGCCCCTATGACTACAGTGAAAACATGGTGAAATGCATCGGAATCACGCCGGAAAAAACGACGGATAACATCATCACATTCAGCCGTCAGGACTGTGCACTCCCCTTTATCACGCAGAACAACGCCATGACGGAATACCTGGAGCCGGAGCTGAAGCGGCGGCTGGAAGAAGTTTCAACGGAGCGCTCTTTCATTGGTTTGCTGGAGAAAACGCTGTTTTCCGCAATCCCAGGTGGACGTTTCTCACGGGAGGAAGTGGCGCAGTCGCTGGGCATCAGCGTCCGGTCCATGCAGCGCAAGCTCTCCGAGGAGAACACCACCTACCAGCAGGAAGTCCAGAAGGTCCAGAAACTGCTGGCCCTGTCCTATATCACCGATCCGGAGATGAGCATTGATGAGATTGCCTGTCTCATTGGTTACAGTGAGCAGCCCGCCTTTTCCCGGGCCTTCAAGAACTGGACCGGCATGACCGTCACGCAGTACCGAAAACAGGACGCCTCTCGATAATCGAAACACACTTTTCGTAATCCCCGTCAGCGATGTGGAAGAAGACTTCCTGGCAGAGGCTGAAGAGGAAGATGAGTAAATAGCCCCCCCGGTTGCAAATCCAACGATTCCCCCCAATAA
>CAMHEN010000134.1 GCA_946184165.1 uncultured Clostridia bacterium
TTATGGCGCTATGAAAACCTTTAAGCGATTAAAGGTTTTCATGAGGTTCTAGTATTATTTCAATTTTGAATTTAGTCGGCGTTCTCCAATACATCCCAGTTCTTGATGAAGTATTCGACGCCGGAATAGACGGTGGAAACCAGGATCACGGCGGAGACAAAGAGATTCAGCGCCGGATACTGGGTGATGACCAGCAGAAAGCACAGGCCCACCATGGTGCAGGTGGTCTTGACCTTGCCGGACCAGGCGGCGGCAATGACGCGCTGACGCTCCACGGCGATAAGGCGCAGGCCGGATACCGCAAATTCGCGGAACAGAATCACGGCGACGACCCAGCCCGCCATCTGCCCCTTTTCCACAAGAAAGCACATGGCCGACAGGACCAGCACCTTGTCCGCGAGGGGGTCCATGAATTTGCCGAAGTTGGAGATCTGGTTGTAGTGCCGGGCGATGTACCCGTCCAGCAGATCGCTGAGACTTGCGATGATGAAAACGGCCAAGGCGATCCAGCGGTGACCCGTGTAGGCGAAAACCAGAAACACGGGGATCAGCGCAAGGCGAAGCATGGTGATCTTGTTGGCAGTGGTGTTCATGTTTCCGCCTCCTCCGAAGAGCCGTAGAGCAGGCCGTCCTCTGTCCTTTCAATGGATACGCGGAGCATTTCCCCCTCGCGGCCGGGACCGGTGAAGAGGACCTGCCCGTCTATATCGGGGGAGTCGGCATAGCTGCGTCCGTACCAGAGGCCGCTCTCCTCGTCGAAGCCCTCGCACAGCACGTCGAGCGTTTTGCCCACAAAGCCCTCGCAGAAGTCCTCCATGATCGGGGCCTGCAGCTCGAGAATGAGATCGGCGCGCCGCTGGGCCTCCTCCGTGTCCACATGCTCCATCTGCGCGGCGGGCGTGCCCTCCTCCGGGGAGAAGGGGAAGACCCCGACGCGCTCAATACGCGCCTCCCGCAAAAATTCGCACAGCTCCTCAAATTCAGCCTCCCCCTCTCCGGGGAGACCCGCGATGAGGCTGGTGCGCAGAACGAGACCCGGCACGCGCGCGCGCAGCTTCTTGAACAGCGCGCGGATGTCCGCGCCCGTGCCCCGGCGGTTCATGCGCCTGAGGATCGAATCATGGATATGCTGGATCGGGATGTCCAGGTACTTGACGATTTTGGGGTTCGAGGCGATCTCGTCGATGAGCTCATCGTCGAATTGGTCCACATACAGATAATGCAGGCGCAGCCAGCGGACCCCCTCGATCTCGGACAGCCTGCGGCAGAGTTCTGCCAGCATCCGTTTTCCGTAGAGGTCGGTGCCGTAGCGGGTGATGTCCTGGGCGATAACGATGAGCTCCTTCGCCCCGTGCGCCGCGAGATCCCTGGCCTCTTCCAGAATATTCTCCATGCTGCGCGAGCGGTAGCGGCCCCGGATATAGGGGATGGCACAGAAGGCGCAGAAGTTGTTGCAGCCCTCCGCGATCCGGAGATAGGCCCAGCCCGGCCCGGTCGTGACCACGCGGGGGATCTCATCCACCGGCGCGCTCTGGTCGGCGAAAAGGGAGAGACTGCGCCGCTCCATCACCGCGTTCGCGGCGGCGACGATGTCCTTGAAGCTCCCCACGCCGAGCACCGCGTCGATCTCCGGCAGTTCCTCCAAGATGGAGTCCTTGTAGCGCTCAGCCAAACACCCCGTCACGATCAGGCCGCCGAGACGGCCCTGCTTCTTGAGCTCCGCCATCTCGAGGATGTTGTCGATGGCCTCGGACTTGGCGGCGTCGATAAAGCCGCAGGTGTTCACAATTACAAGATCCGCCCCGTCGGGATCGGGCACCAGCCGGAACCCGGCCTCGCTCATGAGATACAGCATCTGCTCGCTGTTGACCAGATTTTTGGCACAGCCGAGAGAGATCATTGCAAAACTGTTTTCCATGCACTAATCCTCAAAATCATATGCGGCACGGGCACGGTCCAGCGCACCGCGGATCTCTACCGCCGAGTAGCCCCGGCGGTAGAGGGCGGCGGAGAGCTTTCGCACCGCGTCGCGGTCTTCGGGATCTTTGAGCCGCGCGGCCACGAAGCTGTCGAGTTTCCCGGTGTCCCGGGGCCGCTCCTCCAGTGCCTCGTCTGAAAGTTCGCGGGGTATGCCGCGCTTTTGCAGCTCCTGCCGGAGTCTCCCCTCGCCGTAGCCCTTCGCGCTGTAGTGGCGGACAATGGCGGCGGCGTAGCGCTCCTCGTCCAGAAGGCCGTGCTCCGTTACCCAGCTTACGCAGTAGTCCGCGGCCTGCTCGTCAAAGCCCTTTTCCCGCAGCTTTCTCGATAATTCCCGTGCGGACATCTGCCGCTGGGACACAAGCTGCAGGGCCTTCTCCCGGGCAAGGGCCCGGCCGGAGACGAGCCGCAGCTCGCAAAGCCTCTCCTCATCCAGCTCCCGCCCGTTATAGAGCCGCAGCTCCGTCACGGTGCCGAGGGTGGAACGGATCTCCTCCCCATCCTCCAGACACACGGTGACATGCTCGGGTGTAGTCTGCTTAAGGGCTGCGATGCGCGTCAAGGCGCTCAATCCTCCTCAAAGTCCGCCGCGCTCACATCCACGGCGGGGGGAACGGCGGCACGGCCGGCGGCCTGGGCGGCCTTCATGGCCTGTGGGCTCATGAGCTTGTGGGCGTTGTCGCGGATCTCCTGCTCAATCTTGTCACAGACTTCGGGATTTTCCGTGAGATACTGCTTCACGCCGTCACGGCCCTGGATGCGCTGTCCCGCGACCGTAAACCACGCGCCGGCCTTGTCGATGATCTCCAGCTTCACGCCGAGATCCACGATCTCGCCGATCTTGGAGATGCCCTCGCCGTACATGATGTCGAACTCCGCCTCCCGGAAGGGGGGCGCGACCTTGTTCTTGACAACCTTGGCGCGGGTGCGGTTGCCCACCATCTCGCCGCCCACCTTGAGGGTCTCGATGCGGCGTACGTCGATGCGGACGCTCGCGTAGTACTTGAGCGCAAGTCCGCCCGGGGTGGTTTCCGGGTTTCCGTACATAACACCGATCTTCTGGCGGAGCTGGTTAATAAAGATGACGGTGCAGTTATTCTTGGAGATGGCGCCCGCGAGTCTGCGCATGGCCTGGCTCATGAGTCGGGCGAGGGCACCCACGACGGTATCGCCGACCTCACCCTCCAGCTCCACGCGGGGGATGAGGGCCGCGACGGAGTCCACGACTACCACGTCCACGGCGCCGGAGCGCACGAGGGATTCGGCGATGTCCAGGGCCTGCTCGCCGGTGTCCGGCTGGGAGATGAGCAGGCTGTCGATATCCACGCCCAGGGCGCGGGCGTAGGCGGGCTCGAGGGCGTGCTCCACGTCGATATAGGCGGCGTCGCCCCCGGCCCTCTGGGCGGAGGCCACCGCGTGCAGGGCGAGGGTGGTCTTGCCGCTGGCCTCGGGGCCATAGATCTCGACGATGCGGCCCTTGGGGATGCCGCCGATGCCGAGGGCGAGGTCCAGAGACAGGGAGCCTGTCGACAGCGCCTCCACGTTCACGGAGATATCGTCGCCGAGGCGCATAATGGTGCCCTTGCCGTAGTCCTTCTCAATTTTCGCGATCGCGGTCTCAAGGGCCTTCTTCCTGTCGGCGTTGGAAGGCGCGACGACTGCGGGGACCTTTTTCTTTTCAGCCATTGTCATTCTCCAATCTGCCATGGTGATGGCAAGTAATAATGTACATAACTGTATTCACATCCGTCCCACCACGGCGCGGTCTGTGCCGCGGGCGTCCTGATGGATGGAGGTAGAGGTGAAGCCCGCCGCCATCAGCATCTCGGCGACGGCGTCCGCCTGTCCCTCACCGACCTCGAAGATCAGAAGCCCGTCGGGACGGAGCAGCGTCTTCCAGTATTTGATGATGCTCTTATAAAAGCGCAGGCCGTCCTTGCCGCCGTCGAGTGCCCAGATGGGCTCATAATCCTTGACGGAGGAATCCAGCGCCGCGATCTCCTTGCTCGGTATGTAGGGCGGGTTCGAGACGATCACGTCGAAGTTTCCGATCCCCAGCGGGGGAGAGGCCGTGGCGTCTGCCTGCAGGCAGATGACCCGCGTGGAGAGGCGGTTTGCGTTCACATTGGCTCTGCAGATCTCCAGGGCGCTCGCGCTCAGATCGACCGCAACGAGCTTCGTCGCCGGCAGCTCGTGACCCACCGCGCAGGTGATGCAGCCGCTGCCGCAGCAGAGATCCAGCACGCGGGCGTCCATCTTGTAGCCGGTCAGCGCCTGCTTCACAAGATCCACCAGCAGCTCCGTGTCGCTGCGGGGGATGAGCACGTCCTTCGTCACCTTCATGGGCAGACCGTAGAACTCCCAGTCGCCCGTGATGTAGGCCACGGGCTCCCCGGCGAGGCGGCGCGCGGTATAGGCGTTGACCTGCTCCTCCACCTGGGCGGTGGTATAGAGACTCAGATCCCGCAGAAGCTGCTGGACCGTCTTGCCCGCGGCGCTCGCCACCAGGACCCGCGCCTCCAGGGCGTAGGCCTCGATCCCGCTGCGCTTGAGCGTGGAGCGGGTGTTGATGTAAAGTTCGTTGTAGGTTTTCAAAGCTTCACTTCCCCCAGGCGTCGCTGCCCTCCTCCTCCGGGATCACAAGCTGGAGGGCACGGATGGCGCATTCGATCATGCTGTCGTCGGGTTCGTTGGTGGTGATGCGCTGCAGCCATTTGCCCGGCGCGGACAGAACGGCGGACAGCCAGTTGTCGTGCAGACCGCACCAGCGGTTGATCTCATAGCTGATCCCTACCACCAAGGGCAGCAGCAGAAGGTGAAAGCCCATGCGGGCGAAGGTGTTCCGGACACGCACCACGGAATTTACGAGGATGCTCACCACCACCACGACCAGCAGGAAGCTGGTGCCGCAGCGGGGGTGGAAGCGTGACTCCGGCCGGACGTTTTCCACCGTGAGCTCCTTGCCATGTTCATAGCAGAAGATGGTCTTGTGCTCCGCTCCATGGTAGGAGAAGAGGCGGCGCACGTCGGGCGTGAGCGTGACGAGCTTCATGTAGGCGAGCAGGATCACCACGCGGGTGAGACCCTCGGCGATATTTCTTACAAAGAGACTCTCCGTGAGGGGCTTGATGAGGCTCACGATCAGAGCGGGCAGGAAGATGAAAAGAAACAGGCTCAGCGCGATGCCGAGCACCACCGCCACGCCGATGATGATATCCTTGGCCTTCTCCTCGGAGAAGTGCGCCTCGATCCACTGGTCAAGCTTATCCGGCTCGCCCTGCTCCTCCAGGGGAACGAGGCTTGCCGAATAGGTCAGGGCGCGCATGCCGTTGACCATGGAGCTGAGGAAGATGGCGCAGCCGCGGATAAGCGGCCAGCCCAGGATGGGGAAGCGGTCCTTGATGAACTTGAGCTCGTCGATCTTTTCCACGAGCCCGTCGGCCGTGCGGCAGACAATGGCCTGCTTCTTCGGCCCGCGCATCAAAATGCCCTCGATGAGGGCCTGCCCGCCGATGGATGTCTTAAAGCTGCAGGAACCGGGTTTTTTCAAATTGCATTCTCCTTTACTTGCTCGCTGTTGCCCTGTATTTCCAAGGGCTGGAACGAAGCATCAGCCCAAAGCTGCCAGCAGAAACCGGTAGGGGTTCGTATCCACTAAGCCTTGGCTGCGCCGATGGGCAGCGTGATCGACACGAGACATCCGCCCTCCTTGCCGGGGGCGTTTGCGACGATAAGGGTACCGCCGTGGCGTGTGACGATCTCGTCGCACACCGCAAGGCCGATGCCGGTGCCGCGGTTTTTGGAACTGCCCTTGTAAAACTTCTCCTTCACATGCGGCAGCTCCGCCTCGGGGATGCCGTGGCCGTAATCGCGCACGTTGATGCGCACGTTGCCCTCCTCCTGCCGGAGTGTCACGTCGATGCGCCCGCCGTCTCCGCCGTGCTTCATGGCGTTATCCAGCAGATTGAGAAATACCTGCTTGAGCCGCTCCGAATCGCCGGGGATCAGGGGGATCTCCGTCTTCGGCCCGCTGTAGTGGACCTTCATGCCGCCCTGCTTCATGAGCTCTCCGTATGTAAAGAGGGCGTCCTCCAGCTCGGCGGCGATGTCGATAAGCTCGATGCGGAGATTGAAGCGTCCGTCCTGAATGCGGGTAAACTCCAAAAGCTCCGTCACCATATTGGTCAGGCGCTCGGCCTCCTTGGAGATGATCTGGATGCCCTTGAGCGAGTCGCCCTGCACCGCCGGATCGTAGGCGATGGTCTCGGCCCAGCCGGTGATGGCGGTCAGGGGGGTGCGCAGCTCGTGGGAGACCTGGGAGATAAACTCCGTCCTGGTCTTCTCGGC
>CAMHEN010000135.1 GCA_946184165.1 uncultured Clostridia bacterium
CGAGATTGGACTGTATGCGCATGCTCTCCTCCGGCCCCATAAAGATATGCCGCCCGTCCACGTGGCAGTTGAAGTGAACGCCCTCCTCGCTGATCTTGCGGAGCTTGGCAAGGGAGAAGATCTGAAAGCCGCCGCTGTCCGTCAGGATGGGTCCGTCCCAGGTCATGAACTTATGGAGTCCGCCGAGAGACTTGACCAGCTCATCCCCGGGCCTGACATGGAGGTGATAGGTGTTGGAGAGCTCGATCTGGCAGCCGATTGTCTTGAGGTCCGCCGCCGAGAGCGCCCCCTTGATGGCCCCCTGGGTGCCGACATTCATGAAGACGGGCGTCTGAACCGTGCCGTGCGGGGCGGTAAACTCGCCGCGCCGGGCATGTCCCTCCTGCTTGAGCAGCTTATACACGTTGTTTCTCCTTGTTTAATAAATGATTTTGCCGTCCGCCACGTTTTTCAGATGCGCCCCGTAAGCGGATTTGCCATAGTTGGAGGCGGAAGCATAGAGCGTCTCCCGGTCGATCCAGTGCCTGCGAAACGCGATTTCCTCCAGCGCTGCGATCATGGTGCTCTGGCGATTCTCGATCATGCGCACGAAATCCGCAGCTTCCACAAGGGAGTCCATCGTCCCAGTATCGAACCAGGCAAAGCCGCGGCTCAGAAGACGCACATCGAGCCGGTCCTGCTTCAGATAGAGATCGTTGAGCGTGGTGATCTCAAGCTCGCCCCGTGCGGAGGGCCTGACCTCCTTTGCAAGCTCACTCACCCCGGCCGGGTAAAAGTAGAGGCCGGTCACGCAGTAATTGCTCTTTGGCTTTTCGGGTTTTTCCTCCAGGGAGATGACCTTGCGGTTTTCGTCGAATTCCACGATGCCGTAGCGCTCGGGATCATTGACGTAGTAGCCGAAGATCGTGGCTCTCCCCTGCTCCGCGCTGCTCACAGCTTCGCGGCAGACAGCGCCGAGACCGTTCCCGTAGAAGATATTGTCCCCGAGCACCATGGCGCAGGGGTCGCCGCCGATGAACTCCTCCCCGATCAGAAAGGCCTGTGCAAGGCCGTCCGGCGAGGGCTGCTCGGCGTAGCTGAGGCGGATGCCGAACTGACTCCCGTCCCCCAGAAGCTGCTGAAAACGGGGCAGATCATGGGGCGTTGAGATCAGCAGGATATCCCGGATGCCTGCCAGCATCAGCACCGAGAGCGGATAATAGACCATGGGCTTGTTGTAGATCGGCAAAAGCTGTTTGGATGTAACCATCGTCAGCGGATAGAGCCGTGTCCCGCTTCCGCCGGCCAAAACGATTCCTTTCATTAACGGTTTCCCACTTTCTTCTTGATTTCTGTATATGGCATCTGCAACAGTGGATCACAGGATCAGCATCGCATCGCCGAAGGAGAAGAAGCGGTAGCGCTCCTGCACGGCGATTTCATAGGCATGCAGCACGTGCTCCCTGCCGGCAAGGGCGGAGACCAGCATGATGAGTGTGCTCTCGGGGAGATGGAAATTCGTGACAAGGGCGTCGATACAGCGGAAACGGTAGCCGGGATAGATGAAGATATCCGTCCAGCGTGAGCCTGCCTGCAGAACGCCGTTCTCATCCGTAAAGCTCTCCAGTGTCCTGCACGATGTCGTGCCCACTGCGATGACGCGTCCGCCGTTTCTCTTTGTCTCGTTCACGGCAGCGGCGGTCTCCGGGGTGACGACGCAGAACTCGGAATGCATCGCATGGTCCTCGATCTCCTCCTCCTTGACGGGGCGGAAGGTCCCGAGACCCACATGCAGCGTCACATAGCATACCTTGACGCCTTTGTTTTCGATCTCCCGCAGAAGCTCCGGCGTGAAATGAAGGCCGGCTGTCGGCGCGGCGGCGCTTCCAAGCTCCCGGGAATAGACCGTCTGATACCGCTCGGCATCCTGGAGCTCCTCCCGAATATAGGGCGGCAGCGGCATCTTGCCGAGACGCTCCAGCACCTCGAGAAAGATCCCCTCATAGTGAAAGCGGACGATCCTGTTGCCGCCTTCCGCCACCGCTTCCACCGTGGCTGTGAGCTCGCCTTCTCCAAAGGAGAGACGCGTACCGGGTTTCGTTTTGCGGCCCGGTCTGCTCAGGCACTCCCACCGGCCCTCGCCCAGATCCCGCAGGAGGACAAGCTCCACGCTGCCGCCGCTCTCTCTGCAGCCGAGAAGTCTTGCGGGCAGCACGCGCGTATCGTTCAGAACCAGACAGTCCCCGGCGTTCAGAAAGGAAGGGAGCTCGTAAAAATGGCGGTGCTCAACTTCGCCGGTCTCTTTATCCAAACGCAGCAGCCTCGAGGAGTCCCGCTTTTCCAGCGGTGTCTGGGCGATCAGCTCCTCCGGCAGATCAAAATAGAAATCCGATTTTTTCAATTTGTTCCCCTGTCTTATACATGTAATCACCTGCGGCGCAGGAAAGCGCCCGGGCATGTATGAAATGCTTTCTGTGGAAGCGGAGCTTTCACAGAAATACGGCTCATGTACTATAGCAGATTCTCAACGCAATTGCAACTTGTCTGTGATACTTTGCGGCGGAGCGGCATAGATTGGATGCTGTAATCATTTTTTGGGGGAGGCTGGTCAAGTGAAAACGCCTATGTTTCATGGCTCCTGCACAGCGATCGTCACGCCCTTTGACGAACACGGCATCGACTATGAAAGGCTTTGCAGGAATCTGGACTTTCAGTATGAAAACGGCACGGCTGCCGTCGTGGTCTGCGGAACGACCGGGGAGAACGCGACGCTCACCGGCGACGAATACCGGGAGCTTGTCCGCGTGACGCTTCGGGAAAACGCGGGACGCATGAAGGTGATCGTCGGCGTCGGCAGCAACAACACGCGCACCGCCCTGCAGCGCGCCGAGAGCGCGCGGGCCGAGGGTGCCGACGCCATCCTGATGGTGACGCCCTATTACAACAAAACCACACAAACCGGCCTTATTGCGCATTTTTCTTATGTCGCCGACCGGGTCGACATCCCGATGATCCTGTACAACGTCCCGAGCAGGACCGGAATCGGCCTCAAGGCGGAGACCTGCGCGCGCCTCGCAGAGCATCCGAACATCGTCGGCATCAAGGAGGCCTCCGGAGATATAGCCCTCGCCGCGAAGATCCGTAGCCTGTGCGGCGACGAGCTCTGCATCTGGAGCGGGAACGACGACTGTACCGTACCGCTCATGTCCCTGGGCGGGCTCGGTGTGATCTCGGTGGCGAGCAATATCGTCCCCGGCGCCGTGGCAAAGCTCTGTTCCCTCTGCCTCGACGGCGACTATGCGGAGGCTTCAAAACTATACGCGAGATATGCCGCGCTTATCGCCGCGCTGTTTGTTGAAACAAATCCCATTCCGGTGAAAGCCGCCATGCAGCTCATGGGCCTCGACAGCGGGATCCTGCGTCTCCCTCTGGTGGAGATCTCCCGGGAGGGCCGGGAGGTCCTGGTGTCCGCAATGCGGGGTGCGGGCATCCCGGTATGAATCAGCCGTAGGAGAAGGGCGTGGCCAGGTGGTAGTACCACTCGGCCCCGGCGACGGAGGCGATCTTGACGATGGTCACGATCTGTCCCGACCCGTCCACAAACATGGGCTGCTCCGGATCCGCCCAGGCGACGGTTTTCTCCAGAAGCTCATCGTAACCGAGTCTCTCCCGCTCCTCGACGGGGATAATGCTCCACCTGTCCTCAAACATGAAGCGCACCTTTTCCCGGAGGTTTTCCAGGTACTCCTCTTCGGAGATCCCGCGCTGCCGGAGGATCATGGCGTTGTCGATGCGGCAGTCCGCGTCAAAGTCGTAACCGTAGGCCGCGTAGTCGGTAAATCCGCCCTCCATATCGGAGCTCACCAGAAGGAAGAGCTGGTTCCCGTTCCAGTAGGCGTGCCAGCCGGTGTTCCAGGACCAGATCGAATACCCCTCCGCCATGTTTTGAAGCTGCTCTTCCACGCGCTCGCCAAAGCGCTCCCGGATCTCCGCATTGATTTCCGCCGCCGCGGGCGTGTCCGCCGTGAGCTGCGGGACATGGAAGAGGTAGCTCTCGGTATTGCGGAGGGAGTCCTGATAGATCCCCTCTGCGCTGTAGAGCTCCGAAACCGCGTTTGCGCGGATACCGCTCTCTTCCGCCCACGCCGGGACTGCAGCAGCGGCAAAGACACAGCACAGGAGCAGAAGCGTAATGATGGTCTTCTTCATAAAAGAACTCTCCCTTTTGAGAAAAAGTTGTTGTCTTTTCATTTGTATTATACATGAATTGTGAGGAACATCAAGGGCAGCACCGCGCAATCCGGAAACAAAACAAGACGGCCGTCTTTCACCGAAAGACGACCGTCCGCTTTTATTTGCCCATCTTGTACCGAAGATTGTTTCGCAGGGAATCACTTGTCACGCGGATGGTATTGAGCACCGTAGCCACAGCCGCAACGAAATCCACGAAGATCGCAAACCACAGATTGCAGTAGCCGATGATGCTCAGGAAGATCAGGATCGACTTGACGATAAAGGCAAAGAGCGCGTTTTCGATACAGATCTCACGGACACGGCGGGAAATCTGTTTTGCCGCCGGCAGCCTGCCCACAACATCGGGCCTGACAACGGCGTCCGCATATTTGGCGCGGCTGCTCACACGCATATCCACGGCGGCGTCACTGTGCTTTTCGATCCCGTTTGCGTAAACAAACAGGACCGCGCCCCTGGTTTTGCGCGCGATATCGCTGATGATCCTGAGTTTTTTCTCCGTATCACACTGGGGATACATTTCGGAGAAATTCATCATCTCGGCAAACTGCTGCCCGGCCTCTTTGCTGTCCTCGCTCAGGAGCACGCAGCGGGAGATGCCGACGGACTTCAGCTCGGGGACGAGCCCCTCCAGATCCTGGTTCACATCGGAGGAGATAACGACCTTGCCCATCGGTCTTCCGGCGACGACCATATAATAGGCCGTGCCCAGCTCGGACGGGGGGTCCTGCAGGGCGATCCCGCGCTGATCGAGCAGTTCTCTCGTGGCGAATACCACGTCAATCCCGTCGATCGAGAGCTCAACGCCATAGCCCTGGATCTCCCGGAAATCTTTGATCACGTCGAGCTTATAGTCATGCTCGAAGACCGCGGAGATGGCGTTGGCGATGGGCTGCTCGGAATAGTAGACGGCGTGGGCCACGAAATTGAGGAACGTGTCGTAATCCAGCCTGTCGGAATGCATGGCGATGATCCTGGGGCATTCCTCCGCGAAGATGCCGTTCTTGTCAAAGACGGCCGCGGTAACGTCGGCCATGGCCTCCAGACTGTAGGCGCTGTTGAAAACGAAGCCGCGCTGCGCGCTCTGGCAGAGGCCGACGGAGCCGGCCGCCGGGATGGCGGCGATTACGGAGAAGGGCGTCGCGACGAGCAGGATCATGAGCGCCCGGTGGATCGAAACCGAGATGCTCATGCCCGTGACGATGGGCATCACGATGGCGTACACGATCGCAAAACCCATGGCGAGCTTCAGGACGAGCCCGGCGCTCTGGCCCAGCACGTTCTGGATCGACATATAGGTCTTCTCATCGTCCGAGATGATCTCCCGCATATGGGCGATCAGCGCCTCATCGTGATCCTGCAGCAGGTCGAGGGCGGCCTTTTTCGTGTGCTCTGTCACATAGCGCAGAAGCAGCATGCCGATCTGATAGAGCAGCACAAGGGCAGCGCCCTCGATGCCGAACCCGATGATGAATGAGAGGACGGCAGCCACCACGACGATGACCGGTGTGTCCAGGTAGTCCACACTCTCCACAGCGTCGACAGCGTCCCCGATGATATCAACGCCGGCCAGAATCGACGCGACCGCAAGCAGCAGGATACGCGCAAAATCCGGCATGGACACGAGGATCGAGACGGCGAAAACAAGTGTGGCGATAACAAGTCTGATAACCAGAGATTTCCCAAGTGTGGCGGAAAGCGCTGCCGCATCAACTTTGAGCGGCTGTTTTTTTACATGTTTCTGGGGCATTCTGCCACCTCCCTGTTAGTGCGCGGAGAGAGATCAGGCTTTGCCGTCAGAACCGAGAACGTGAACGATCTTGTGCGCGACCATGTCCTTGACAGCCTGACGCGCGGGCTTGAGGTACTGACGCGGGTCGAAGTGATCGGGATGCTCGGCAAAGTACTTGCGGATGTTGCCGGTCATGGCGAGACGGATATCGGAGTCGATATTGATCTTGCAGACGGCGAGCTTGGCAGCCTCACGCAGCTGATCCTCGGGGATGCCGATGGCGTCGGGCATATTTCCGCCGTACTGGTTGATCATCTT
>CAMHEN010000136.1 GCA_946184165.1 uncultured Clostridia bacterium
CCATCTTGCTGCCGCGCAGGGCCTTGGAGCGCTGCTCGCCCATGACCCAGAGGATCGCGTCGGAGATATTGGACTTGCCGGAGCCGTTGGGCCCCACAATGGCGGTGATATCCTTTTCAAAGCTCAGGCGCGTCTTGTCCGGGAAGGACTTGAAGCCCTGAATTTCGAGTGCCTTTAAGTACAAAACAATAACCTCTGATATTGGATTGGGAAAAAACCAATTTATTATAAACGATTGTCACTCACTTTTCAATGGAAACAAGCACAATTTCCGCAGTTTCCTGTGCATCCTCCCGGATCTCGAGGGACGCGAGAGCATATTTCTCCGTAAGCCGCCGGATATTCTCCCGGTGCTGGCCGACCATCTGGGACCTTTTGCCCCGCGCGACCGCGAGTATGACCCGGTTCCCAGGCTCTATGCCCTCCAAAAGGACCTCCGCCTTGTGAAGGAGGATGCGGCTTTTTACAAGCTCCCCCAGAGCGGGATGATAGGCGCCGCCGGCGGCCGCGCCCCCGCTGAGCGCCTCGGTCGGGTTGAGGCCGAGACGGATCACGGGGATATCCGCCTCCTCAAAGAGGGGTACGATCCGGGCGCAGATCTCCACCGCGTCCTCCACCGTATGCTCCCGATAAGCGCCCTTTTTCCACAGGTCGAAGAGCGCTGTGTCCCGGACGATCACCGTGGGGTAGATGCGCACGCCGTCGGGCCGGAGGGCGATAATTCTTCGTGCGGTCTCCAGATCCTTCTCCGGTGTGTCCCCGGGGAGACCCGTCATCATTTGGAGGATCAGCCGGAACCCGGCTTCCTTGATAAGCCGGGAGGCCCGCTCCACATCCGACGATGTGTGTCCCCGCCCGGAGAGGAGCAGGACCTCATCGTCCATGGACTGGGCGCCGAGTTCCACGGTCTCCACGCAAAAGCGGCGCAGCCTCTCCAGCACCGCGCCGTCGATGGCGTCCGGCCTCGTGGAGATGCGGATCGAATCGATCTCGCCGTGCATCTTCGCCTCCCGCGCGGCGAGCAGGAGCGCCTCCTGCTCTGCCTCGGGAATGGCGGTGAAACTGCCCCCATAAAACGCCAGTTGCCGCTTCCCTCCGCGGGGGAGGAAGGCGGCTGCATGTGTGATGATATTGCGGACGTCCTCCGCTGTCGCCGGTTTATCGGCGCCGGAGATGCGGCGCTGGTTGCAGAAGACGCAGGCGTGGGGGCATCCGAAATGCGGGACGAAAACCGGCAGGATCGAGGCTCTCGCGCTCATGCCTGCAGATTCTCCAGCGCCCGGCGGGCGGCCATCTGTTCGGCCTCCTTCTTGGTCTTGCCGCTGCCGCGGCCGGAGGAGACGCCGTTGATGAGCACCTCGAAGGCGAAGGTCTTGTCGTGGTCCGGTCCGCTCTCCTCCACGAGGGAGTAGGCAATGACCTGGTTGCTCCGGCGCTGCACCAGCTCCTGGAGCTGGGTCTTGTAGTCGGCGCTGCGATGGCTCTCCCCGAGCTCCACATCCTGCAGGATGTTCGCCAAGATGAAGCGCCGCGCCTCCTCCATGCCGGAGTCCAGGTAGAGCGCCGCGATGATGGCCTCCACCATGTCTGCCAAAATGGACGGGCGCTCCCGCCCGCCGGTGTGCTCCTCACCCTTGCCGAGGCGCATATAGCTGCCGAGACCGAGAGCGAGAGCAGTTTTATGTAAACTTGCCTCGCACACAAGTTCTGCGCGCAGTCTGGTCATTCGCCCCTCGGGGAGCTGCAGATGCCGCGTGAACAGAAATTCCGCCGTCACGAGGCCGAGCACCGAGTCGCCCAGAAACTCCAGACGCTCATAGCTTTCGCACTCGCCGTGGCGCTCGTTGGCGTAGGAGCTGTGAGTCAGGGCGGTCTGCAGGAGACTCCGGTTATGGAAGCGGTATCCGATTTTCTCTTCCAGCTTATCCATCAGTTTTCACTCTTCAGCTTCATGTATTCGATATTGTTCTCAATGTCCTCCACCACATGGGCGTCCACAAAGGCGACGGCCTGGCGGATCGCGGAGAAGAAGGAGGCGGCGTTGGAGGAGCCGTGGGCTTTGATGACGGGCTTGGAGATGCCCACAAAGGCGGTGCCGCCGACCTCATTCACATCCATGGATTTCTTCATGGCGGCGAGATCGTTTTTCAAAACCGCCGCGGCGAGCTTGTTTTTCGTGCTCTTGTAGAACACGCCCTTGAGGGACTTCATCAGGTACTTGATGGTCCCCTCCACGCCCTTGAGCAGGACGTTTCCGGTAAAGCCGTCCGTCACGACCACGTCCGCAGCGCCCGCGAAGACGCCGGTACCCTCGACGTTGCCGACAAAATTGATGCGCCCCTCGTCGCCCGCCTGCTTCAGAAGGGCAAAGGCCTCGTGCTGCAGCTCGCCGCCCTTGGTATCCTCGGTGCCGACGTTCAGAAGGCCGATGCGCGGGTTTTCGCAGCCCATCATCTTTTTTGCGTAGAAGCTGCCCATATAGGCAAACTGCAGGAGATATTCCGGGGTGCACTCCACATTCGCGCCGCAGTCGATGAGCATGATGCCGTGCTCGCCCGCAGGGAGGACCGGGGCCATGGCGGCCCGGCGTATGCCTCTGATGCGCTTGACGATCAGGGTAGCCCCGGTGAGGAGCGCCCCCGTGGAGCCGGCGGAGACCACGGCGTCTCCCTTCCCGTCCCGCAGGAGGTTCAGCGCGACGGTCATGGAGGCGTCCTTTTTGCGCCGGGTGGCAGTGCTGGGGTCGTCCTCCATGGTGATGATCTCGCGGGCGTCCACGATCTCAACCTCGCCCGGGACCTCTTCGGCGCTCTCCGCCTTGAGACAGGCGCGGATATCCTCCGCCCGGCCCACCAGCGTGAGCGACACGCCCAGCTCCTGTCGGGCCCGCAGTGCACCTTTTACGATCTCGCCGGGGGCGTTGTCGCCGCCCATTGCATCAATGATGATTCTCAATGCGGAAGACCTCCTTCTGCTTCAGATTCTCTATAATCTCGAGAGAACGCCGGGAGATCTCGGCATTCTTGTTTCTCTTTCCTTTGACCCTGTGATCCAGGGGCGTGATGATGCCGAAGTTTATGTTCATCGGCTGAAAATCGCCGACGCTTCCGCCCGAGACATAGAGCCCCAGGGCGCCGATGGCCGTCTCCTGCGGAAAGTCCACGCTCTCGAGACCCAGTACGCGCGCCGCCGTCTCGATGCCCACCAGCATCCCGGAGGCCGCAGACTCCACATAGCCCTCCACGCCGGTCATCTGCCCGGCAAAGCTGATGCGGGGCTCCGTACGGAGGCGGTAGTAGCGGTCCAGGAGCCTGGGACTGTTGAGATAGGTGTTGCGGTGCATAACGCCATAGCGCACAAACTCCGCGTTTTTCAGCGCCGGGATCATGGAGAAGACACGCTTCTGCTCACCCCAGGTGAGGTGGGTCTGGAAGCCCACCAGGTTGTAAATGGTCCCGTCGGCATTGTCGCGCCGGAGCTGGACCACCGCGTAGTTTGCCTTCCCGGTCCGGGGATCCACAAGACCCACGGGTTTCAGCGGGCCGTAGCGCAGGGTGTCCACCCCGCGGCGGGCCATGACCTCCACAGGCATGCAGCCCTCGAATACGCCGCCGTCGTCAAAGCCGTGCACCTCGGCTTCCTTTGCGCCCACAAGCTCGCGCACAAAGGCCAGATACTCGTCCTTGTCCATGGGGCAGTTTACATAATCCGCGTCTCCCTTGTTGTAGCGGGAGGCGAAGAAAGCGCTATCCATGTCCACGCTCTCAAGTGTCACGATAGGGGCTACCGCGTCGTAGAAGTGAAGACCGCTGTCCCGGCAGAGGGCGGCGATCTTCTCTGCGATAGCGTCGCTCGAGAGGGGGCCGGTGGCAATCACGACCTCGCCCCCGGGGATCTCGACCGCCTCCTCATGGACGATCTCGACAAGGGGGTGCGCTTCCAGCTTTTCGGTGATCGTGCGGGAAAAACCCACCCGGTCCACGGCGAGGGCGCCGCCTGCAGCCACGCGGTTCAGATCGGCGCTCTCCATGATGAGTGAGCCCATCGCGCGCATCTCGGCCTTCAGAAGGCCGACGGCGTTTGTGAGCTCATCGCTTCGCAGCGAGTTGGAGCAGACCAGTTCCCCAAAATAGGGGGAAGTGTGGGCGGGTGTCATCTTCCCGGGCTTCATCTCCACGAGACGCACGGGCACGCCGCGCTGCGCAAGCTGCCAGGCACACTCGCTCCCCGCGAGACCCGCGCCCAGAACGCATACCTGCTCCATGGCTTATTCCTCTGCCTTTCCGGTCTTTTTCGCGCCGGTGGTTTTTTTCGCTGTGCTTTTTTTCGCGGCGGAGGCGGCTTTCTTCTCGGTGCGCCTGGCCGCGGCCGCGGCCTTCTCCTCGGGGCTCTTCTTCTTATAGGTGCGTTTGTCCTCCGGGACGAAGTTCGGGCAGCTCTCGTTGATGCAGAAGGACTTGAGCGGGCCTCTGCCGCTGTGCTTGAACATAGTCTTGCCGCAGATGGGGCAGTAGTCCTTGGTGGGCACGTCCCAGGTGATGAAGCCGCAGTCGGTGCCGCGCTCGCAGGCGTAGAAGACATAGCCTTTCTTGGAGGTGCGCTTGAGGATGCGCCCGCCGCACTTGGGGCACTTGCCGGGCATCTCGATGACCACGGGCTTCGTGAATGTGCACTCCGGGAAGCCGGGACAGGCGAGGAAGTAGCCGAAGCGGCCCTTCTTCACCACCATCTGACGCCCGCAGACTTCGCAGTATTCATCGCTCAGCACATCCGGCACCTTGAGGCGCACGCCGTCCAGGGCGTCCTCCGCCTCGTGCATTTCCCTGCTGAAACCGTCGTAGAATTTCTCCAATACGTCCTGCCACTGGGCCTTGCCGCTCTCGATCTCGTCGAGCTCCGCCTCCATCTGGTTCGTGAACTTGAGATCCACAATGTCGGCAAAGCGCTCCTTCATAAGCCCCGTGACCACCTGGCCGAGGGGCGTGGGCTTGAGGTACTTGCCCTCCTTGATGACATAGTCGCGGGAGGTGATGGCGGAGATGGTCGGCGCATAGGTGGAAGGGCGGCCGATGCCCTTCTCCTCCATCGCGCGGATGAGCGTTGCCTCGGTATAGCGGGCGGGCGGCTGGGTGAACTGCTGCTCATGCATGAGCTTCTCGAGCACGAGCTGCTGCCCCTCCGTGAGAGAGGGGAGGGGATTTGCCAGCTCGCTTACCTCCTCATCCCGGGACTCCTCATACACGGCGGTGTAGCCCTTGAACTTGAGCTCCGAGTAATTGGCGCGGAAGCTGTAGCCCGCGGCGCCGATATCCACGGAGACGTTGTCATAGACGGCGTTCGCCATCTGGCAGGCGGTAAAGCGCCCCCAGATCAGGCGGTAGAGCCGGTACTGCTCCTGCGTCAGATCCTTGCGCACGAGCTCCGGCATGAGGGTGATGTCGGTCGGACGAATAGCCTCGTGGGCGTCCTGTGCGCCGGCCTTGGTTTTGAAGCGGCGGGGGCTGCCGGAATAGTAGGCCGCACCGTAATGTTCGGTGATGAAATCTTTCGCGGAGGCGAGAGCCTCCTCGGAAAGACGCAGGGAGTCGGTACGCATGTAGGTGATGAGACCCACGCTGCCGTGGCCTGTGATCTCCACGCCCTCATAGAGCTGCTGGGCGATGGACATGGTGCGCCGCGGCGTCATGCTGAGCCTGCGGGAGGCCTCCTGCTGGAGCGTGGAAGTGATGAACGGGGGAGCGGGGGACTTCTGCTTCTCCCCGCGTTTGACAGCGTTCACGGTAAAGGGGGCGTCCTGCACGGCGGCGAGGACATGTTCCACCTCTTCCCTCGAATGGAGCTCCTGCTTCTTCTCGCCCACACCGTGGAAGCGGGCCGTGAAGGAGGTGTTCTCCTCTCCGCAGTTGAGGCGCGCGTCGAGCAGCCAGTATTCCTGGGGCGTGAAGCTCTCGATCTCCTCCTCGCGGTCGGTGACCATGCGGGTGGCGACGGACTGGACGCGCCCCGCGCTCAGCCCCTTCTTGACCTTCTTCCACAGAAGCGGCGAGAGTTCATAGCCCACGATGCGGTCAAGGATGCGGCGCGCCTGCTGGGCGTTCACCAGATCCTGGTCGATGCTGCGCGGGTGCTGTATGCTCTCGGTGACGACCTTCTTCGTGATCTCGTTGAAGGTCACGCGTTTGGCCTTGCTGTCGTCCAGCTCCAGCAGCTCCTTGAGATGCCAGGAGATGGCCTCGCCCTCGCGGTCAGGGTCCGTCGCGA
>CAMHEN010000137.1 GCA_946184165.1 uncultured Clostridia bacterium
CCGATGGCAGCGAGCGCTTTGTCCCCATCGGCCAGAGTGAGCCGATCCCCGTTGCGGCGCATGAGTACAGCTACTGCGATGATGCCCATGAAGTGCTTTGTCGGTTGGAGATTCGTCAGGTAGAGAAGACCAAAGTAGACGAGGAAGCTCAAAATATCTTTTATATAGTGCAGGGAAATGATGCCACGCCCGATGCACTGCTGCGGGAAACGGCGCAGCGAATCATAGACCTGACCACCCGTTATTGTGGGGGACAGGGCGAAATCATCGTCCCCTTCGTCATATGAAAAAGCCTCGGAAGCAAGATTCGCTTCCGAGGCATTATAATCAGATGAGATTGTCAAGCGCAACATAGGAGAAAAGAAAAATATGTGGAAAAGGTGTGCGTCCTGTAATTGACAATTGTCCTTTCTGTTTCACGCTGAATGTCATGATATGTGGTTCTTTCCACATTCGATACGATGGTCTGCCATCTTTTTGAAATCGAATTTTCTTATTTCAATAAGTCCGGCAATGATTTGATGATATAGCCTATCAAAGTATGGAGCGGTTTTATTGAAATCCATATTACCGCTGACGTAGCCTTTGGCGCGTGGCAGTACTATGTCTGCACTGACGACCAGGACTTCATGGATAAGTACGGCTATGAGCTGATCCTCGACTGTGCCAAGTTCTGGGCAAAGCGTCTGGAGGAAGGAACCGATGGGATGCTCCATATTAACGATGTGCTCGGCCCTGACGAGTATAAAGAGCATGTCGATGACAACGCCTTTACCAATTATATGGCCCGCTGGAACATAGCTAAATACACTGAAATATATAGAAAGTTATAATTATTACGGAACAGAAATTATCCCTTCAAGGATTTTCTCTTGAAGGGATAATTTTCTCCTTGACAAATCGGAGGACCCCCGTGAGTCCTCCGATTTGTCAAGGAAGAAGGAACTTATGGAAATGGAGCTTTCCTGGCTCTTACGGAAACCAGGGAAGCGGAATAGAGTAAGCTTCTTCTGACGTGGTCCGAGTGTTCATAACGGACTCAAAACCCTCGCATAAACCAACTCGGAGGTCCCCCGCGAGACCTCCGAGTTGGAAAGGAAAAACAACACCATCGGTCGACCGGACGCCGCCTGCGGCGGCTGGTGACCTTATGGTGTTGTTTTGACGTTGGTCCGAGTGACAGGATTCGAACCTGCGGCATCGTGGTCCCAAACCACGCGCGCTACCAGCTGCGCTACACCCGGAAATCGCGGCACGAAATCCGTTCTGCGGGATCTCGCTTCGGTATGACATGGGGACAAGAAATTTGCTCAAATATTATACATCAACCGTGCCCTTCACGCAAGAAAAATCTTTCCGCCCGCGCGGGGTCCGAGGAGGGCGGAAATTCCGGGACGGCTTTTTCGTGTTTGATGATTGATGTTTTTTCCGCCTTGTGGTATCCTGTTGAGAGGAGTGTGATAATCCTTGAGAATGAGAAAAAGAGCAAATCTGGACAAGCGCATGGAACGCTGCGCCAGACTTTTGATAGAGACCGACGAGGAAAACAGCGGCTTCGGGGCGCTTCGCGGAAAGTGGCTGGAGCAGTTTCCGGGACACGAAAGGCTCTTTGTGGAGCTCGGCTGCGGCAAGGGCCGTTTCACGGCGGAGACTGCCGCGGCCATGCCCGGGACCCTGTACGTCGCGGTCGAGAAGGTGCCGGACGCCATGATCCTCGCCATGGAGAAGATCGACCGGCGAGGGCTTGAAAACGTCCGCTTTATCGACATCGACGCTAAGCTCCTGACCGCCCTTTTCGGTGAAAACGAGGTGGATCGCATCTACATCAACTTCTGTGATCCCTGGCCCAAGAGCCGGGACGCGAAGCTCCGTCTCACCTCCCCCGGCTTTCTGCGCCTCTACGCGGATGTGCTGAAGGCGGGCGGCGAGATCCACTTCAAAACCGACAACACCCCGCTCTTTGACTGGTCGATCCGGCAGTTCGAGGAGGAGGGCTGGGACCTCTCCGAGCTGACCCATGACCTGCACGCAAACGGCCCCGTCGGCATCATGACTGATTACGAGGCGAAGTTCTATGAGCAGGGCCTGAAGATCAACCGCCTCGTCGCGACAAGGACGGCGCAGAGCCGCAGCCTCTCCCAGGACGGGGAGGTGCCGCGGCTGAGAAACGCCTCCCTCACCGACGCGCGGGGCTACGAGGAGAGCCTGGAGGCCAACCGGAGGAACGGAACATGAGATTTCTTTCCTGGAATGTAAACGGCCTTCGCGCCGTGCGGAGCAAGGGCTTCGAGGAGATCTTCCTTGCGCTGGACGCGGACTTCTTCTGCCTGCAGGAGACGAAGCTCCAGGAGGGGCAGATCGACCTCTCCTTCCCCGGCTATGAGAGCTACTGGTGCTACGCCGAGAAAAAGGGCTATTCCGGCACCGCGATCTTCACAAAACACACGCCGCTCTCGGTATCTTGTAATATCGGCGTGGAGGAACACGACCACGAGGGGCGCGCCGTCACGTTGGAATACGCGGACTTCTATCTCGTCTGCGTCTATACCCCCAACGCCCAGGACGGGCTCAAGCGCATTGACTACCGCATGCGCTGGGAGGACGATTTCCGCGCATACCTCTGTGCGCTGGATAGAAAGAAGCCGGTCATCGTCTGCGGCGATATGAACGTCGCACACGAGGAGATCGACCTTAAAAACCCCAAGCAGAACGTGGGCAACGCGGGCTTCTCCGATGAGGAGCGCGGCAAGTTCACGGAGCTTCTGGCCGCGGGCTTTACCGACAGCTTCCGCTTCCTCTACCCCGACAGGACCGACGCCTACTCCTGGTGGAGCTACCGGATGCGGGCGCGGGAGCGGAACGTCGGCTGGCGCATCGACTACTTCGTCGTGTCCGACCGACTGCGGGAAAAAATAAAGGACGCTTACATCCTGCCGGAGATCATGGGCTCCGACCACTGCCCGGTGGGGCTGGATCTCACATGGTGAAGATCGGCGGCGTCGAACTGCGTGGAAATCTGACTCTGGGCCCCATGGCCGGGGTGACGGATTTTGCCTTTCGCGGGGTATGCCATCGACTCGGCGCGGCTCTCACCACGACGGAGATGGTCTCGGCGAAGGCGCTCTGCTACCACGACGAGAAGACCAAAGAGCTTCTGTACATCCCGGAGAGCGAGCACCCCTCCGCCGCCCAGATCTTCGGGCATGAGCCGGAGGTGATGGCGGAGGCCGCAGGCATGGCGCTGGAGATCTCCGGCGCGGACATCCTGGACATCAACATGGGCTGCCCGGTCGGGAAGGTCGTAAAATCCGGGGACGGCTCCGCCCTCATGCGCGACCCGGAGCTCGCGGCGCGGATCGTGGAGTATGTCAAAAAAGCCGTCTCCGTGCCCGTGACCGTGAAGTTCCGCAAGGGCTGGGACAACGGCAGCGTGAACGCGGTGGCCTTCGCATGCCTCATGGAGCAGGCGGGGGCGGACGCGGTGGCCGTGCACGGCAGGACCCGGGCCCAGATGTATGCGGGCCGGGCCGACTGGGATCTCATCCGCGAGGTGCGGAAGGCCGTCAGCATACCGGTGATCGCAAACGGCGACGTGTTCACGCCCGAGGACGCGGCACACATCCTGCGCTACACGGGCTGTGGGATCGCCATGATCGGACGCGGCAGCTTCGGCAATCCCTGGCTCTTTCAGCAGGGCCAGGCCGCCGTTGACGGGCGGGACATTCCGGCGCTGCCCCCGCTCACGGAGCGCATCGCCCTCGCCGAGGAGCAGATCGTGACCCTCGCCTCGCACATCGGGGAACACCGGGCCTGCATGGAAGCGCGCCATCAGCTCCCCTGGTACCTGCACGGCGTCCCCCACTCCGCCGTCTACCGCCAGGAGCTTGTGCAGGTGGAAACCCTGGAGGACGTCCGCCGGGTGTGTAAGGGAATCAAACGGGATTTGAAATAAGTCAATTCAATCCGTTTTTGAGGCAGCTTTTCCGCCTCAAAAACACCATAGGTGAGCGATGCGAACCCTCGCGCCGACCAAGCGAGGCGTCTCCCGCAAGCCGAGCGCGATAAGCGCGAGTGACTCGATTGAAAAGAAGGTGAGAGCTTGACAAGAGAACAGGAGGCGCAGGTCGTCCGCAAGGTCCTGCAGGGCGACGTGAACGCCTTTGAGAAGCTGGTCACGGAGTACGAAAAGAGCGTCTACGCCATCGCGCTTCGCATGACCGGCAATTCGGAGGACGCAGCCGACATGACGCAGGAGACCTTCCTCAAAGCCTATAACTCCCTGCAGTCTTTCCGCGGCGACAGCAAGTTTTCCGTCTGGCTCTACCGTATCGCAAGCAATGTGTGCCTCGATTTTCTGCGCAGCCGAAGCCGAAAACCCACGCTCTCCCTCTCCGTGGAGGATGACGAGGGGGAGGAGGTCGAACTTGACATCGCGGATGAGAGCCAGTCGCCGGAGCTCCTTCTGGAGAGGGGCCTTACCCGGGACGCGGTGCGCCGCGGGCTCCAGGCCCTGCCGCCGGACTACCGGCAGATCCTGCTTCTGCGGGAGATTCAGGGGCTGAGCTATGAGGAGATCGCGGACGCTCTGCGTATTGAGGTCGGCACGGTAAAATCCAGGATTTTCCGGGCGCGAAAGCGGTTGTGTACTTTTTTGATCGAGGACGGGAACATTCCTGATTTTACTACGTCAGGTAAAACGAAAGGCGGTGAGAAGCAATGAATTCGTGTGAAAGCTATCAGGAGCTTATCAGCAGGCTCGTGGACGGCGAAGTGAGCCATGACGAGCACGAGGCCCTGATGGACCATATGAAAACTTGCTCCCGCTGCAACGCAATGTACGCAGTCTTTCACGATCTGTCCGATATTCTGTCCGAGACGCCCGAAGAACTGCCTGAGGATCTGCATGAAAACATCATGGCAGACGTCCGCCGCAGCGATATGCGGCGGAGAAACCGCCGCATGCGCACCATCGGTCTTCGCACGGCGCTGACCGCCGCGGCCTGCCTCGTGTTGGTGCTCTTTGCGGCAAGCGGCTTTATCCCCGGCAGGGGCGGGCAGGACATCGCCCTCCGCAGCGAACAGGCGGCAGCCGTTCCCGTGGTTTCCGCGGCCCCGGCCGCTGTCGAAGCCACAGTTCCGGCCGCTCTCGAGAGCGCGGCGCCTGCCGCTCCCGCTGCGGCCCCGGCGCCTTCGGCAGCTCCGGCGTGGACGCCCCCTCCGGTGCAGAATATCACTCCCTCCACACCCGACGCCTACCTTGCCTCGGGAGACAGCACAGAAACACAGTACAATACGCCGCAGCCAGTTCAGAGTTTTCCCTATCAGCCCGCAACACCCGCGCCGGTTTATAATTCCGAACCGGTCTATATCCCCGCGCCTGTCTATACTACTCCCGAGCCCGCAGTCTTTGCGCCTCCGCAGGAGAGCTCCTGGGCGGCCCAGCTCCAGATTGAGGCACCGGCTGTCAGCCAGGAAATTTCCGAGCCTTTGATCACGGCAAAGGCCGTACAGGATGAGACACCTGCGATTACGGCCGAGATTACGGATGACCCCGCGATTGAGGACGGATTGAATCTCTTCTCCCTCTCGCTGGAGGATCAGGACGTGTTCGGGGCTGCGCTCCCCGAGGAGCTGCCGGATTCGGACAGCAGCGAGGCCGGCCTTCCGGACACGGCCGTCACCGACGGTGAGGACGCGGACAATCTGCCCGACAGCTTCGAATTGTCCGAGACGGACGACACAGGAGACGGGGAGCCCGAGGACACCATTGTCGAAGCGGAGGCCCCCGCCGCAAAGAGGGCGGAAACCCAGCGGCTGAGCATCCACGGCAAAGAAGCCCGCGCAAAACTGCTGGCCCTGCTCGGCGGCAGCGAAGAGGCCCTGCCACAGGAGGCGGAGCTCACCCGCGCCGTGTATCTCACCCTCGTGCCCGAGGACGAGTACAGCGGAGAGGAAAAGCTGAACATTCTGGTCTACGGCGACTTCGTGTTCTATGAGCTCTTCGCGGCCGACGGCAGCGTCAAAATCTGCCGCGCCGGCTGCTCGCTGGCAGATCTGGACGCCTGCCTCAAGGCGGCCGCAGCCGCCCCAACGCCCAAGCCCGAGCCTGCGCAGGATCCCTACGCGGCTGAATAAAGGCAACACCGCACAATCCGCTTTCGGCGAATTATGCGGTGTTGCTTTTAATTCGTGTAGGTTTGTCAATGATGTGTTACACAAGGGGAAAAGAAAAAAGGACCTGTTTA
>CAMHEN010000138.1 GCA_946184165.1 uncultured Clostridia bacterium
CCGGCGTTGGCCTGGTCCATGCGGCGCTTGCCCTCAAACTTGAAGGGCTTGGTCACGACGCCGACAGTCAGAAGGCCCGCGTCCCGTGCGATCTCCGCCACGATGGGCGCCGCGCCCGTACCGGTGCCGCCGCCCATGCCGCAGGTGATGAAGGCCATGTCGGCATTCTCCAGGACCTTGGCGATGTTGTTGCGGCTCTCCTCGGCAGAGCGCTTGCCGATCTCGGGATCGGAGCCCGCACCCTGGCCCTTGGTCATCTTCTCGCCGATCTGCAGCTTCTGATCCGCATTGGACACGGACAGAGCCTGCTTGTCGGTGTTGATGGCGATGAATTCAACGCCCTGGGTGCCGGCCTTGACCATACGGTTGACCACATTGTTGCCGGCGCCGCCGATGCCGATGACCTTTATATTGACAACATTCTCCGGTACTTCGGCTTTAAAATCCATAAATCTGCCTCCCATCTATTGTTAACGCATAAATTACAAAAGTTTGCACAATGATCTACAGTCCGTATTTTATTACATTTTCTCTCAAGAGTCAATAGGTTTTTTTATTTTACCGAAAACTTTTGTAATTATTTTGTAACTCACATTCAGGTCGGGCTGAAATGTGCCGTATTTCCGTCGCTCACATTGATTATTCCCACATCTCCCTCTAATAATTGCGACAGAACGGAAATCAGCATCCCGAATTTATAGTCGACGGCGGAGGCGTTGCCGATGCGTACGATGTATTTGTCGCTGAGGGTGAACTCCACATGTTCGGGATCGGAGAAATCCACGCGGCCGACCCGGGTATAGAGGCCCCGGCCCTCGAGCTGCTCGAGGACCTCCGCGATGAATTCCACGATCCGCTCGTCCCCGTCCGCGGTCTCCAGCGTCTCCCCGATCATGAGGGTGCCGGGCGAGATGCCGAGGATGGGGATGAGGCCCGTGAGCTCATCGTCGTTGGCCCTGCCGAGGACCTTGCAGTTGTGGTCGATGGTCCAGTTCTCCTCGCCGAGGACGATGTAGGCCAGGGCCTGGCTCTCGGTCACGGTGATGATGACGCGGTTCGGGAGGCTTCGCTCAACGGTGACCTCGTCGATATAGGGGAGCTTTGCGAAAACGCGGCTCAGGGCGGCAAACCTGTCAAAAAAGAACAGGTTGTCGCCCTCCTCGATATCGATGGCGCGGATGATCTCCTCATCCGTATAGTGGGCGTTTCCGCGCACCTGGATATCGGACACGCGGAAGAAGACGCTCATGACAAAGATGACCGCCACGATCACCAGGAAAAACATGATCGGTCCGCTCACACTGTCGGTGAGCTCGCGCAGGCTGAAGCCCTCCTCATCGGGATAGTCCGCGCGTTTCCTGTGCAGATTCTGCGCCATAGCTTGATCCTTTCGAATTGGTTTCGTGTGTGATCACGGCTCAATGCCGAGCCGGACGTCCGCGCCCAGGTCCCGCAGGCAGCGGTCAAACGCCTCATACCCGCGGCGGATATGGCCCGTGTCGCGCACGAGGGTCTCCCCTTCCGCGGCGAGGCCCGCGACGATCATGGCGGCTCCGCCCCGGAGATCGGTGGCCTCCAGCGCAGCGCCGGTGAGGCGTCCCACGCCCCGGATCACCGCGCTCCGGTCACAGAGCCTGATGTCCGCGCCGAGGCGTTTGAGCTCCGGCACCTGGCGAAAGCGGTTTTCAAAGATCGTCTCCGTGATCTCCGTACAGCCCCGGGCCTTCAGAAGCGCCGCCATCAGAACCGGCTGCGCATCCGTGGGAAAGCCCGGGTACGGCTCCGTCCGCACCCGGCCCACCGCGTTGAGACATCCGTCCGAGCGCAGGCGGACACAGGTGTTTTCGCTTATTATATCACAGCCCGCCCGTTTTAGGAAGTGGAGAACCGTAGAAAAATGCGCGCTCTCCGCACCCCGCAACTCCACCTCTCCCCCGGCGGCGGCAGCGGCGCAGGCCACCGTGGAGGCGGCGATCCGGTCCGCGAGGACGCGGTGGCGTACATAATCTGCCGGGCGGTATTCCCCGATGGTCACCGTATCTGTCCCGGCGCCCGCGATGCGGCAGCCCGCCTTTTGCAGATACGCCGCGAGCGCCTCGATCTCCGGTTCCCGCGCGGCGCCGCGGATGACGGTCTCCCCCTCCGCCGCTGTGGCAGCGAGCAGGATGTTCTCTGTGGCGCCGACGCTGGGAAAGGGCAGGCGGATCTCTGTTCCCCGGAGCCTTTTCGCGCGGCAGTGGATATCTCCCCCGCGCTCCTCGATCTCCGCACCGAGCTTACGGAGGGCGGCGAGGTGCAGGTCGATGGGCCGTTTCCCGAGCCGGCAGCCTCCCGGCGGACTCAGCCGCGCTTCCCCGCAGCGGGCCAGCAGCGCCCCCATGAAGATTACGGAGGAGCGCATCTCCAGCATCAGCTCGTGCGGAATACTGCTGCGGGTGAGATCATTTGATTTTATGTAAACTAAATTATTTTTTTGCTCCGCTTTACACCCGAGATGGCGGAGGATGCGCAGCGCGGCGTCGATGTCCCGGAGCTGCGGGACATTCTCCAGTTCGATTTCCGCACCGCCCAGGATCGACGCCGCGAGGATGGGGAGAGAGGCGTTCTTCGAGCCCTGCACGCGGTATATGCCCTCCAGCCTTCTTCCGCCCCGGATGTGCCAGATATCCATACATAAGCCCCCCGCATCATGAAGTCAGTCCATCATATGCGGGGGGCGGGTCTTTGGTTCAGTGGGGAGTTGATGCGAAAACGCCGCCTGTCGTAGGGGCCGATGCCCCCATCGGCCCGCAAAGCTGCGACACGACACAATCGTCCCACGAAGCAGAAATGTTACCGTCAGTCCGTAGGGGACGGCGTCCTCGACGTCCCGCGCGGGGGAACCCGCGTTTTTCCTCCGCGCCCGGGCGGATGCGTAAACCGCCATCGTGCCGCCGGGCCGCCGAGGGCGTCGGCCCCTGCGGTGGGGACGGGGATTGTACCGCAAAACCCACATTTCTCATGCGGCAAGGTTTCGGGTCGATCTGGGGATCGACCCCTACGGAGCGGGCCGATGTTTTTCGTGATGCTGTTGATAACCTGTTGAAAAGCTGTGGAAAGGTTGTTGAAAAGCGTTTGATAAAATCTTCCGAAAAGTCCTCCGCCGCTCTTTACTTTTCAAGATTCTTATGATATACTCCTAATATCTCAAGAATACAAGATTGTCTTTCTTGCTTTCAGTTAAAAGACGGAGGTATTTTCGATGGCAAAGCGAAGAATGTTCAGCCTGGACATCGTGGACACGGATGATTTTCTCGATCTTCCGATCAGCACGCAGGCGCTGTATTTTCATCTCGGGATGCGGGCCGATGACGACGGCTTTGTCGCAAAGCCCCGGCGCATCGTCAGCGCCGTGAGCGCGAAGCCCGCGGACCTCAAACGCCTGCAGGAGAAGGGCTATGTGCGCATGTTCGATTCCGGCGTGTGCGCGATCTGCGACTGGGACGCCCAGAATCATGTGCGCCGGGACCGCTATACCGAGACCCGCTACCAGGCAGAAAAGCGCAGTCTCCTTGCCTGCCGGGATGTCAGCCGCGATGTCAGCCCCAGTATAGAATAAATCAGGTCAGTTCAGTTCAGAGCAGGCGAGGACAGGCGAGCTCAGCAGAGGATAGTAAAAGCGGGAGCGGCCCGGTCAGGCCCTCCCGCAGGTATCCAGCACAATATGCACGATCTTCCCGCAGGCGTCGGGGACTGCGAGGGAGCGCATGGCCACGCCCATGGCGGCGAGCTTTTCCTCATCGTTCAGAAGCTCTTTCACAAGCCGCAGGAGAGAGTCCGCGTCGAATTCGCCCTCCAGCAGGACCTCCGCCCCGCCGGCATGCTCCAGCACGCGGGCGTTTTTCTCCTGGTGATTGTTGGTCACGTTCGGCGAGGGGACCATGACCACAGGCTTTCCCATATAGCTCAGCTCCGAGATGGTGGAGGCCCCGGCCCGGCAGAGGATCAGATCCGCCGCCGCCATGAGCTCCGGCATGTTGTGGATGTATTCGCGGATCTCCACCCCGGCCTGCTCCAGCTTCTTTTCCTTGAGGCGCTCCGTGAGACGGGGGTAGTAGAGCTTCCCCGCCGCGTGGATGAGGCGGAAGCCCTGGCTGCCGTCGAGCTTCTCCATCATGTCGCCCATGACCCTGTTCATATGCTCCGCGCCGAGAGAGCCCCAGACGGAGAGGACCAGCTTCTCCCCTTCCTTGATCCCCAGCTCCCGCCGCACCGCCTCCCGCTCCACGCGGTCAAACTCCCCGCGCACCGGCGTGCCCGTGACGGTCAGGCGTTCGGGATGGCGATAGTACCGGCGGCTCTCCTCAAAGCCCAGCATCACCCGGTTCACGCGGTCCGCCAGCAGCTTCGTGGTGAGGCCGGGGACGGCGTTGCTCTCGTGGATGAGGGTCGGGATACGCTCCTCATGGGCGGCGGCGAGGACCGGGTAGCAGATATAGCCCCCCGTGCCGATCACGGCGTCGGGCTTAAAGTCCCGGATGATCTTCTTCGCCTCCCGGGCAGAGCGGGCCACGTTGCGGATGGTCTCCAGGTTCTGCGTGATGGCGTGCAGATCGTGCCCGCGCACAATGTAGGTCATGTCGAGGCCGCGGATCTCATAGCCCGCCCGGGGCACGAGCTCCATCTCCATCTTGCCGTTCACGCCGATGAAGAGAAAGGCGCTGTCCGGCATGAGCTCACGGAGTCTGCCCGCCACAGCGAGGGCGGGATTGACATGTCCCGCGGTCCCCCCGCAGGCAAAGAGAAAGTTCATAGTGCTGTCCTCTTTCTATAGAATGTAGCCGCCTCTCGTGGGGACGGAATGGCTTCCCCTTGAGGGGAAGCTGTCGCGGCGCGTGTCCGGCCGCGCCGTGACTGATGAGGTGGAACTTCCGTCTTGCACAGGGCCGGTCAGAGGCTGCGGGTTCCACCTCATCCGCCCCAGTGTGCGCACTGGGGCACCTTCCCCTCAAGGGGAAGGCTTTAAAAACCTGCGGTGTTCGTCAGTGCAGCGCGATATCCCGCGAGGCGCTCAGCACGATGCCGAGCTCGAAGAGCTGGATGAGAAGCGCCGTGCCGCCGTAGCTGAACAGGGGCAGCGAGATGCCGGTGCAGGGGACGAGATTCGTCACCACCGCGACGTTCAGAAAAACCTGGATCGCGAGCAGGCTTGTGACGCCGCACACCGCCAGGAAGGAAAAGCGGTCCCGGCAGCGGAAGGCGATCCAGAAGCCCCGCAGGATCAGCAGCGCGAAGAGGCACACGATCAGCGCCGCGCCGATGAAGCCGAGCTCCTCGCACACGACGGAGAAGATAAAGTCGTTGTGTTCCTCCGGAAGATACAGAAACTTCTGGCGGCTGCCGCCGAGGCCGAGGCCGCTCAGCCCTCCGGAGCCGATGGTGTACAGGGACTGGACGATCTGATAGCCCTGGTCGGAGCTGTCGCTGAAGGGGTCGCGCCAGCTCGTGAGACGCGAGGAGGCGTAGGGAAAGAAGGTCAGCAGCACGGCGATCGCCGCGCCCGCGATGCCAAAGGCACCGGCGAACCAGAAGATGCGCACCCCGCCGAGAAAGAGCATCACCGCCCCGATGGCGAGGATGATGACGGAGGCGGAGAAGTGCGGCTCCAGCACCAGCAGCGCGATGATCGCCGCGAGTATCCCGGCGAAGGGCAGAATGCCGTGGCGAAAGCTCCTCATTTTGCCCCGGCTGCGGCAGATGAGGGCCGAGAAGGACAGGATCACCGCGAGCTTTGCAAGCTCCGACGGCTGCAGCGTGAGACCGCCCACCCCCAGCCAGCGCCGGGAACCGTTGGCCTTCACCCCGACGACGGGCACCAGCATCAGAAGCACCAGCGTCACAGCCAGGAAGGGAAAGGCCCAGCGGCGGAAAAGCCCCATGGGGATGCGCGAGGCAAGCAGCATGGCGGCGACGCCGAGCAGGGCGAAGATGAGCTGCCGCACGAAGTAGTACGCTGCGTTGCCGCCCGTCACATGCCCGGGGTCGTACCAGGCGCGCGGGTAGCTCGCCGAGAGGACCATGACGACCCCCGCGGCCAGAAGCAGCATGCTCAGGACGAAGAAGGGCCCGTCAAAGGACGCCCGGCGCGGCTCCTTCGGCGCATCGGGAAGGCCGGCGAGGCGGGCGCTGTCATAACGCATATTCCCACCTCCCCG
>CAMHEN010000139.1 GCA_946184165.1 uncultured Clostridia bacterium
CGTGGTCCTCGCTCGTGTGGTTCATCACGAAGTCGAGGCAGACGGCGATGCCGCGCTCGTGGCAGTCCTCCGCCAGGGCGGCGAGATCCTCCATCGTGCCGAGGGCGGGCTGCACCTTCCGGAAGTCCGACACGGCATAGCCACCGTCGCTGCGGCCCACGGGACTCTCCAGCAGGGGCATCAGGTGCAGATAATTGACGCCGCAGTCCTGGATGTAGTCCAGCTTCCCGCGCACGCCCTGGAGCGTGCCGGCAAAGCAGTCCACATACATCAGCATTCCGACGAGGTTGTTGCCCTTGTACCAGTTCGGGTCAGCCAGTCTCTTCCGGTCAAGCGCGCGCAGCGTCTCGCTGCGGGATTCATACATGCGCAGGAGCATCTGGGTAAAGAAGTCGTAGGCATGCTCGTCGCCGCGGTAGAGCTCCATAAAGAGCCAGCGCAGCTCCTCCTCATGCCGTTCAAAGCGAAGGCGGAATTCCTCGTTCCAATCCGATCTGCCCATTTGCGGTCCTCCGATCCGATCAAAAAGTATTTGGTCTCGAACACATTTATTCTACCTTTTCCGCGCCGCGCTGTCAACGATTATCCACGCTCAGCCGCACAGAAAAACAGCGCCGGGAGGAAAACTAATCTATTAAAAATCTGAACTAATATGCTTCCAATATTTGTGATACTGGTAAATTAAACAGAAATCAGGAACAAAATTCGGCACAATCCCATCTTGAACGGGAGGGCGGGATTATGGTAATATGACATAAACAGACAGTTGCCGGGACGAGAGCAGACTGGCAGGAAAGGAAGGGATGCATGGGGTAAACGCCGTGATGCCCGGCAGCACAACGCAGTCAAAGGAAGGTGCCTATGGACCGACAGACTGTGATCCGCGATCTCTCTCAAGAGATCGAGACACTGACCAGGCTCCACATTCAGCACGGACTGCAACGGACAAAGGGATTTGCCGACCAGAAAAGCAACATCACGAGGCTCATCCGGGACCATGAGATCGATCTGAACAGGGAGCTGGACCCGCTCACCCGCAATCTCTACCGCCGCTATTTTGAATAGTATGGAACAAGCAGGCAGCGTCGGCTGCCTGCTTGTTCACTTTTCGAGCGGATCTTTATAATCCCGGATGCCGCCGATGCTCTCGGCCTTATAGCCCAGGCGGCGGAGCCTCGCCGCGGCGCGCCTGCTGCGGGAGCCCACAAGACAGTAGGCGAAGATCGGCGTATCGTGATCGGGAAACTGCGTCTCGGCCGTGTCAATCTCGGAGAGAGGGAGGCTGACGCTGCCGGGGATATGTCCCGCGGCAAACTCATCCGCCTCGCGCACGTCGAGCAGAATGCCGTTTGCCGCCCTGCAGCGGGAGAGTCCGCCATAGAGATCCGGCTGCCTGAGAAAATCGAAGAGACCCATACCATGCTCCTTTACCAAAATCAAAATATAACCGTTTCGAGCGTGCTCAAAATGGACAGAAATAGAAAAGGCAGTCAGCCTCCGAAGAGACACAGACTGCCTTCAAACCGGTTGTTCCGCCTACACTACTGGTATGCTGGTGTTGCCCGCTCAACTTCCGGCTACAATGCCGCCGGCGGCCCACAAGTAAACTTTGCTTGCTCCTACGGGTTAAGGTGCCGATTACACCGATGGGTGACGCCCATCTCCTGCTCTCTTTATATCACAATCGGAGAATTATGTCAATAATTTTTTGTAAAATATTGATATATTTCCTGCGGCAAGGTGGGCGGAAAATGTGGGAATCGACAGGAAGGGTTTTTAAAAAACACATAACGCCATATTTTGCGCCCATATCCGAACAAAAAATCAAAATGTGGGAACTGCCCAAATCCGCGATCCGCGCCGCGTGATAATTGTTGAATTTAGCGACAGAAAGCCCCGGAGGATGTCTTGACCCTCCGAGGCTCAGACTATAGACAAACCTCATAATTCAAATTTTTGAGCAAGCGACAACAATTCAAATCCGTTTTCTGCCGCGGCGTGTACGTGGCAGAAAACACTTCTCGCCCCGCAAGTGTGCGAGTTGTCCGCCCGAAGCGGACAAGGAGTGCGCGCAGCGGGGTGCAATACTCGTATACAAAGTCCAGGGGACTTTGTATACGACATGAGCCCCGGAGGATGTCTTGACCCTCCGGGGCTCTTTTCTTACTGTTTTTTAAAAACGCGCTGTGGGCGGCAGAACTCGAAGATCACGCCGTCGCGCCCGCGCTCGGCCCGGTCGTTATGGGCGGTCCAGCCGATGCGCATGGCGCCCAGCGCCTCGGAGAGGCGTACGGTAAGCGGGCGGCGCCCGATGCGGTAGGCGATGAACTGGGGCCGGGACAGGAAGTTCAGCAGACAGTGGCTCAGGAGAAAGGCGGTGCGCCGATCGACGGCGCCGCCATAATCCCGGGAGATGGTGGCGAGCTGGCCGCGCACCAGATCCTTCGCGTGGAAGCGGAACCAGCGCACGATCATGGGATTGAAGCTCTCAATGCAGACCTCACCGGGGTAATCGGAGAGGATGGCATAGGTCTTCTCGCAGAGCTCCCTGTTGCGCTTCCCGTTTTTGAGCTCCACGATCAGCGGCCCGCGCCCGGCGTAGACCTCCAGTACCTCGGTAAAGAGGGGGATGCGCTGCTCCGTGCCGCAGAGGGACAGGAGCTTCAGCTCGTCGTAGCTTTTCTCGTCAACGCGCGCGTGAACGCCGCAGACCCGGTCCAGGGTATCGTCGTGGAAGACCACGACCTGCCCGTCCTTTGTGAGCTGCACGTCGAGCTCCGCGCCGTAGCCCGCGCGGCCCGCGAGCCGGAAGGCCTCCAGAGAATTCTCGGGCACGCTCTTATCCTCGCTGTGGAGCCCCCTGTGGGCAAAGTTCCGCCCGTAAAAGGGGGCCTTCTGCCGCTTTGTCACAGCGCCGGGCGCCGCGAGGAACACCGGCAGACCCGCGGCGACTGCGCCGCAGACACCGCAGAACGCGGCTTTTTTCAGCTTTTGGGAGAGAGATTGTTTCACAGACAGCACCTCAATAATTACTTATTTGCGAAGCAAATTGTTTTAATCCGTTATTGCCGGGGGCGGTACCTCGGAAAAAACACTTCTCGCCCCGCAAGTGTGCGAGCGTCCCCCGCAAGCGAGTGCGCGCAGCGGGGTGCAAACTCGATCAAGTGCGTGGGCTTGATCGAAAGGTCAGTCCCCGTCCAGCGCCTCGAGGCCGACGACGTTTTCCACCTTGCGCGCCTTGATATTTTTGACAAGCGCGGTAAACACGGCGAAGGACAGCACCGTGAGACAGCAGGAATAGACCGGCAACGTCCGCCAGGCCCCTGTGCGGCTGAAGATGAGACCCAGCAGAATGGGCGTGACGGTCTGGGCGGACATGGAGGCCGCGTAGTAGTAGCCCGTGAACCTGCCGATCTTCTTCGAGGAGCAGAGCTCCACCACCATGGGGAAGGAGCAGTTGTGCACCAGGGCCATGCCGAAGCCCTTGATGGCCCATACGCCGTAGAGGACGGCGGGGAAGGTGAACTCCCCGTGGGCGGCGTTCGCGGCGGTGACGCCGGTGGGGGAAACCGTACACATAATGACAAGGGCGACGAAGTTGATGCCGAGACCGCAGGAGATGGTCCACTTGCGGCCGATCCTGTCGGCGATCCCGCCGGCGATGGCAAAGCCCACGACAGATGCGAGGCCGCCCGCGATGGTCAGCACCATGGTGGCGCTGGAGACAGAGTTTAAGTAGTAGATGACGTAGTTCCCAATGTACGTTCCAATGGCGTTGTCGGACATGAACCAGAGAAATTCCGCGCCGAGGATCGCGAGCAGCATGGTCCTGTTTTCCCGGGACATGGGCCTGTCGTCGTCCACCGGAGTGGCGATGGCGGCGAGGCGCTCGCCCTCGGCCATCTGATCGCGCATCTCCTCCTCAAGGTCGTTTTCCCGCACGGTGAAGAAGAGCACCAGCGCGGAAATCACCATGAGCACCGAGGCGATAAGGAAAGGCAGCTCGATGGTCCAGACCTTGCGCGCCTCGTCGGCTGCGTTGATGTAGTCGGAGAGCTTGAGAAAGATACCGAGCACGGTGGCGAACGCGCCGCCGAAGTAGCCCATGATGTTGATGATGCCGTTGGCCTTGGCCCGCAGAGGCTTCGGCGTGATGTCCGGCATGAGGGCGACGGCGGGGTTGCGGTACATCATCATAAAGAGGAGTACGATCCCCATCAGGATCACCATGCCGAGAATGTTGTTGTGGTGGAAGAAGAAGGGGATAAAGGGGAAGGCGACCGCCGAAACGAAGGTACCGGTCAGAATATAGGGCATGCGTTTTCCGATGGGCGTCCGGGTCCTGTCGGAGAGGTTCCCGAAGATCGGCAGAAGGATCAGCGCCGCGAGATTGTCGCAGGCCATGATGATGCCGACGAGCCACTGGACATTCAGGATCTTCTTCGGATCACCCGCCTTGAGCTGGGCCGAGGAGATCCCGTACATGCGCCGGGCGAAGATATCCGTCAGGAAGGTGGGACACCAGGAGTCGTAGACCTGCCACAGCAGCAGGATGCCGAAGAAGGCAAAGCCGATGAGGAAGGTACGCTTATAGTTGAGCTTGAGGCTGATTTCGGGATTGGCGTTCATAGGGACCTCCTCAAAGCAGAATAGATTTACCGGACGATTGCAATAGTCTCGAATGTCCGGCCCGAAGGGAATGCAATTCGCTTTTGAAGGAGCTTTGCTTCTTCAAAAACACCCTGGACAGAGCATTGCGAGGTCTCACGCCGACCAAACACGGCGTGTTACGGCCCGCCGTGTGCGATAAGCGCGAGTCTCTCGATTGCGAAGATCATCGTTTGCAATCGACTGGCGTCACAGCTTGCACTCGGGCATGAGTTCCTCGGACATGACCTGGAGGATCCGGTCGAACACGGCGATATCCTCCCCGGGGAAGCGCTCCTTCACGCGCTGCATGACGGTGAGCTCGTACTTTGCATAGAGATCCAGATAGGTGTAGTACTTATCGGAGAGGATCAGATGGTATTCCCGGCGGTCCACGGTGGAGTTCTGCCGGAGGATGTAACCCTTTTTGATGAGGTTGTTGACCTTGTAGGTGGCGTTGGACTGGGAGATGTTCAGAAAGTCCGCGAACTGACTCACAGTCGGCTCGCCCAGCAGGTGGATGACCTCCAGAGAAAAGGCCTCCATGGCGGAAAGGGAACCGTCCCGCTCCCGGACAAGCTCGAAAACGCGGCGATAAAACTGCAGCTTGAACTTATCATAGACCTGTGAAAAATGTTTTTCCAGCATTGACATATGTCCCCCTTTTCGTGTATTTTATAATATTTTATATTTAACTTATATTTAACAACATTGTACTTCATATTTTTAAAATTGTAAATACAGAAAAAGGAAAAATGCATTTGTACAAACTGTGAATTTTCATGATCTGTCCCGCCGGGAGGCTTGACAAACGCGAGGGACGATGCTATATTAGCACTCGAAAGGAAAGAGTGCCAACAGTCGGAAGGCGAGAGTGCTAAAACGTCCCGCCCCGGCTGCGGTGGACCGGAGCTTGTGAGGACGACATGGCTATCAGCGAGCGGAAAAAGAAAATACTGGCCGCTGTGGTGGATGAATATGTCCGCACGGCGGAGCCGGTGGGCAGCAAGTCCATCGCGGCAAGCGCGGGTCTCGGCTGTTCCTCGGCCACGATCCGGAACGAGCTTGCCGAGCTTGTGAGTCTCGGCTATCTCGAGCAGCCCCACACCTCTGCCGGCCGCATCCCGACGCCCATGGGCTACCGCCTCTACGTCAACGAGCTCATGCAGAAGCAGAAGCTCAGTCTCGAGGAGACGGAGGACATCAACCGCCGCATGAACCAGAAGCTGCGGGAGCTCGACGACACCATCAGCGACGTCAGCCGCCTCGCCTCCCAGCTCACGGATTATCCGGCCCTGGCCCTCACCACCCGCACGGCGGTGAC
>CAMHEN010000140.1 GCA_946184165.1 uncultured Clostridia bacterium
ATGTCAGGCGGGGAACCGAGCAGCATTAAGCGGTGCTTTTCGTGTGCCGCGAGGCAGCCGGGTCCGAGCCGGCTGCCGGCGTAACGGATATAGGACATTTTCCGGAGTCGGGTGTGCAGTCTTGTCAAGGGCCACAACTCTATTGTTTCGCGGGGGTGAGAGGATGTATCAGGCGCTTTACCGCAAGTGGCGGCCCCAGACCTTTGACGAGGTCGTCGGGCAGAAGCATATCACGGAGACGCTGAAAAACCAGGTCAACACGGGCAGACTCTCCCACGCCTATATCTTCATCGGCACCCGCGGGACCGGCAAGACCACCTGCGCCCGCATCCTTGCCCGAGCCGTCAACTGTGAAAACCCGGCCGACGGCAACCCCTGCGGCGTGTGCCCGGCCTGCCGCGGGATCATGGACGGATCCATCCTGGACGTAGTGGAGCTGGACGCCGCCTCCAACAACGGTGTGGACAATGTCCGCGCCATGCGGGAGGAGGCCGTGTTCAGCCCGGCAACGGTCAAAAAGCGCGTCTACATCGTGGATGAGGTGCACATGCTCTCCCCCGGTGCTTTCAACGCGCTGCTGAAGATCCTGGAGGAACCGCCGGAGCATTTGATGTTCATCCTCGCGACGACGGAGCTGCAGAAGGTTCCGGCGACGATCCTGTCCCGCTGCCAGCGCCACAGCTTTAAGCGCATAGACGCGCCCACCATCGCGGAGTACCTCGGCTATATCGCGGAGAAGGAGGGCTTCACCCTCAAGCCCGACGCGGCGGAGCTCATCGCAAGGCTCGCCGACGGCGGCGTGCGCGACGCCCTGAGCCTGCTGGACCAGTGCTCGGCACGCGAGATCATAGACCTCGACGCGGTATACTACGCCATGGGCCTTGCAGGCAACCGCCGCACGTCCGCGCTGATGGAGCGTATCCTCGCCCATGAGACGGAGAAAGCGGTGCGGGATTTCAACAGCCTCTGGATGGACGGCAAGGATCCCACTGTCCTGCTGACAGAGCTCACGGGTCTCCTGCGCGACGCCCTCATGATAAAGGTCGCCCCCAAGGGAGGACAGAGTCTTATCTCCGGCGGCTACGACAGCGCGACCCTCGAGACTCTCGGCGGGCGCATGACGAAGGAAGAGCTCATCGCCGCCATGGAAACCCTGCAGAACGCCCAGACCCGGATCCGCGCGGGTGCAAACCCCAAAATCACGGCGGAGCTCTGCCTGGTCACGCTCTGCGACAGCGCTCTTGGCGACAGCGTGGGCGATCTTAAGGCCCGCATCTCGAGACTTGAGGAGCAGCTTAAAAACGGCGTCCCGGTACAGATGGCACCGCAGTCCTCCCCGCGTCAGGAGGAAGCGACGACCCCACCGCCCGAGCGGCGATATGAGGAGGAGCTGCCCCCGCCGCCTGAGGAGGAGTACCCGGACCCGGCGGACTATCTGCCGGAGATGCCGGCTGAGCGGTCACAGATCCCGACGCCCCGGCCGGAACCGGAGCCCGCGCCGCAGCTCCCGCCGCAGAACCAGGCGGGCAGCGTGAGCTGGGAGGAGATCTGCGCGGTGGTGGCGCCCCAGCTGCCTAAGGAGATCAGCACACGCCTGGACGACGCATCGAGCGTGCGCGCGGTCCTCGAGGGACCGGTTTTGAACCTTACGGTGATGCCGGGCTTCCTGTACGCACGCTTCAACCGGCAGGATGTGCTCTCCAGATTCTCCGAGGCCGCGAGCCGGCTTGCGGGACGGGAGATCCGCGCAAAAGTCTCGGAACTCACGGAGAAAACGGATGCTCCCGAGGGCGCGAAACGCAGTCTTGAGGATTTGAAAGCATTTAAGGAAGTACATTTCATATAAAAAGAAATAAACGATTTTGGAGGAAACGACAATGGCAAAAGGCGGATTCCGCGGCGGCATGCCCGGCAGTCAGATGAACATGATGAAGCAGGCTCAGAAGATGCAGCAGGATTTCCTGAAGATGCAGCAGGAGCTTGAAAGCAAGGAATTTGAATTCACCGCGGGCGGCGGCGCCGTGAAGGCGACCATGGTCGGCACGCGCCAGCTCCAGAGCATCACCATCGACCCCGAGGTCGTGGACCCTGAGGATGTGGAGATGCTGCAGGATCTGATCGTCGCGGCAGTCAACGGCGCCATCAAGGCGGCCGACGATGAGACCAACAAGGCCATGAGCAAGCTGCAGGGCGGGCTCGGCGGCTTCCCGGGCCTCTTCTGAGAATCGGATGAGGACCCCCTGGGGAGAGCGGCTCGACCCCAGGCGGCCGCTGCCGGAGTATCCCCGCCCGCAGATGCGCAGGGAGCGCTGGCTGAATCTGAACGGCCCCTGGGACTATGCCATTACGAGGGAGGGCCTGCGCCCGGAGAGCTTCGAAGGTGAGATCATCGTGCCCTTCTCCCCGGAGGCGGAGCTCTCGGGCGTGGGGCGCAGCCTCGGGCCGGACGAGTTTCTGTGGTACCGGCGGCTGGTCTCCCTGCCGCAGGATATGCGGGGCAAGCGCCTGCTGCTGCACTTCGGCGCGGTGGATCAGGAGGCGACCGTCTGGATCGACGGGCGCTTTGTGATTTCCCACCTGGGCGGCTACCTGCCCTTTGACGCGGACGTCACGGACACGGTACGGGGAGAGTGCTTTGAGCTCCTCGTGCGCGTACGGGATGAAACGGACCGGGGCGAGCGCTGTCGCGGAAAGCAGAGCAGCCGCCGCGGCGGCATCTGGTACACGCCCCAGAGCGGGATCTGGCAGACTGTGTGGCTGGAGTCCGTGCCGGAGGATTATATCGAAAGTCTCCGCATCACGCCGGATTTTGACAGCGGCGCGGTGCGAATCGGTGCGGATCTCATCGGGGAAGGAACGGCCTTCGCCCGCTTCCGGGGGCAGGACTATGCCCTGCCGGCGAATATCCCCGTGCCGGATTTTGAAGCCTGGAGTCCGGAGCACCCGAAGCTCTATGAGTTCTCCGTGCGCTATGGGGAGGACCGAGTGGAGAGCTATTTCGCCATGCGGAAGTTCTCCGTGGAAAAGGACGCCGCCGGCGTGCCGCGGCTCTTTCTGAACAATCGGCCGTATTTCCACAACGGCCTTCTCGACCAGGGCTATTGGCCGGACGGGCTCTACACCGCCCCCTCGGACGAAGCCTTTGTCTACGATATCCACAAGGCAAAGGACATGGGCTTCAATATGCTGCGAAAGCACATCAAAGTGGAGCCCCTGCGCTGGTACTATCACTGCGACAGAATCGGCATGCTGGTCTGGCAGGATATGCCCTCCGGCGGCGGACACTATGATCCGCTCGTGATCTCGGCCCCGCTCATCACCGGGCGGAGTCTGCGTGACGACCGCTATGCCCTCTTTGCCCGGCGCGACGAGAACTGCCGGGAGAGCTTCCGGCGGGAGCTGGGGGACATGGTTCGGCACCTGTATAACTGCCCCTGCATCTGCATGTGGGTCCCCTTCAACGAGGGCTGGGGCCAGTTCGACGCGGCGAAGATCCACGACCTGGTGCGGGCCCTCGACCCCACGCGCATCGTGGACCACGCCTCCGGCTGGCACGATCAGGGCGTGGGCCAGGTACGGAGCCTGCATGTCTATTTCAAACCCTACGTCCACCGCCCGGATGAAAGGGACCGCGCCGTCCTGCTCAGCGAGTTCGGCGGCTATTGCTTCCGGGTGGAGGGGCACTGCGGCAGCAAGCGGAGCTTCGGTTATAAAAAGTGCAAAACGGCGGAGGAGCTCGCCCTTGCGCTCAAGGCCCTCTACCGGGATGAGATCGCCCCGGCAAAGAAGCACGGCCTCGCCGCCGCGGTCTACACCCAGATCAGCGATGTGGAGGACGAACTCAACGGGCTTCTCACATATGACAGAAAAGTGGTAAAAATCGAACCGGAAACGATGCGGGAAATCCTGTCGGTGGAAATATAGAAAAGAACTCCAATACAAATACGTATGGTAAACCACAGGGGCCGATCCCCGGATCGACCCGCCAAATGACACACGCTGATGCAAAATGGCGGGCCGATGAGGGCGTCGGCCCCTGCGACTGTCGCTTTACACAGGGGCTTCCCTGTGCTGTGCCCCTTCCGAAAGAAGAACATGCTGAAGAAGGCTTATCTGGAAATCACCAATATCTGCAATCTCGCCTGCGCTTTCTGCCCGGGAACCGGGCGCGAAGGGCACATGCTCACGCGGGAGGAATTTTCCTGCCTCACGGAAAAGCTCCGGGGGCAGGTGCAGTATCTCTACTTCCACCTGATGGGAGAGCCGCTGCTGCACCCGCTGCTGCCGGTCTTTCTTCAAATCGCCGGTGAACGCGGCTTTCGCGTCATGATCACCACGAACGGCACCCTCCTGCGAGAGAGGGGGGACGTCCTCTGCAAAAGCGGCGCCGTCTTGAAGGTCAGCGTCTCGCTCCAGTCCTTTGAGGCAAATGCCGGGGGAGAGCTGGAAAGCTACCTTGCAGACTGCATCGACTTTGCCCGGAGGGCGACGGCGGCGGGCAAGCGCTGTGAGCTGCGGCTCTGGAACCGCAACGGGCTCGAGACCCTGAACCCTGTCATTGAAGCACAGCTCGCCGACGCCTTTCCCAAGCCCTGGCAGCCCGGGCGCGAAGGGTGGAAGCTCGGAGAAAACCTCTGGCTTGCCCGGGGCGACCGCTTCGACTGGCCGGCCATGGAGGCGGAGGACCGGGGCGAGAGCTGCTTCTGCTACGGCCTGCGGGATCAGATCGGCGTCCTCTGCGACGGGACCGTCGTGCCCTGCTGCCTGGATCACGAGGGGGACGTGCCCCTCGGTAATCTTTTCACCCAGAGCCTGGAGGAGATCCTGGAGAGCGACCGGGCCCGGGCCATCCGGGAGGGCTTTTCCCGCCGCCGCGCAGCGGAAGAGCTCTGCCGCCGCTGCGGTTATTCGCGCCGCTTTTGAGAAATACTAACCCTGTTCCGGCATGTTCTGTAAAAGGAGTGATCCCATGAAAAAAATCCTGACGCTGTGGCTTTGTTTGACGCTGCTGCTGTCTGTCTCCGCCCAAGCCTTCGCGGACACCACGAGCCGCTGCGCTGTCCTCGGGGCGGACCTGAATGACCAGCAGATCGCGGCGGTCTACCAGCAGTTCGGCATCCGGCGGGGCGAGGTGATGGAGCTCACCCTCACCAACACGGAGGAGCGGCACTATCTGGAGGGCTTCGTAGCGGAAAGCGTGATCGGCACGCGCTCCATCTCCTGTGTGTATGTGGAGCTGCTGCCCGCGGGGAGCGGCATCGCCGTCTCCACCAGCAAGATCACCTGGTGCACCGGCGACATGTACGTGAGCGCCCTGGCCACCGCCGGGGTCACGGACGCGCGTATCACCGTGGCCGCCCCCTTTGAGGTGAGCGGGACCGCGGCGCTGGCCGGGGTATACAAGGCCTATGAGGAGATGACCGGGGTGCGGCTTGACGATGCGGCAAAGCTCGTCAGCACCCAGGAACTCACGGTCACTGGCGGCCTCGCCCAGGAGATCGGCAGCGAGGATTCCACCTCCATCATCGGCGAGCTCAAGCTCATGCTGAACGAGACGAAAAACATGAGCGATGAGGAGCTCGGAGCCCTGATCCTGCAGATCGCCGGGCGCTACAACGTGAGGCTCACCGAAACCCAGGTCAGCCAGCTTATCAGTCTCTGCCGCTCGATGGAGAGTCTGAACCCCGAGCAGCTCAAGCAGCGAGTGGAGGACGTGCAGGGGACGCTCCAGAAGGTGTACGAGGCCAAAGACAAGGTGGTCGGCTTCGCAGAATCCGTCAAGAGCTTCATGGAGACGCTCAGCGAATTCATGCAGAAGATCCGGGAGTTCATCGATAAGTTTTGAGAATAGAAACGCCGCCGGGAAACCGGCGGCGTTTTTCGTTGTATTCGGTTTACCGCTCTTTCCCGCGGAAGAAGAGACCCAGCATGCCGGGGCCCACATGGGCGCCGGAGAAAGGCT
>CAMHEN010000141.1 GCA_946184165.1 uncultured Clostridia bacterium
GCGTGTGCGATTATGATTCGAATCCCTCCATCATCGGAGCCAAACAAAAAACCCAGCCGTAAGGCTGGGTTTTTGTTTGGCGGAGATGGAGAGATTCGAACTCTCGAGGAGCTTTTGACCCCTACACGATTTCCAATCGTGCGCGCTCGACCAACTACGCGACATCTCCGTGTTGCTCAAGAAGTGTGTATCAACTTGTCAGCTTTGCCATTATAATGCGGGGGGACGGTAAAGTCAAGAAATATTTTCGGAAATTCCAAAAAATTTACGCATGACGAAAACTGCCCGGCAGATACTATCTCCGCAGAGAATCTGAGTGGAGGAACTATCCATGAACATGAACCGGGAAGAATACGCCGCCTATGCCGGGCGGCACATGCCGCGCTCGAAGGCGGGGCGAAACATGCTGCGGGCCTTCGTGATCGGCGGCCTCATCTGTACGTTGGGACAGGGGCTCCATAGCCTCTATGCGTGGCTGGGACTTAGGGAGGACGCGGCGGGCGCGGCTGTGTCCGTGACGCTCATTTTCCTCGGGGCGCTGCTTACGGGCCTCGGTGTCTATGACAGACTGGCCAAATTCGGGGGCGCCGGGACCCTTGTGCCGATCACTGGCTTTGCCAACGCCGTGGCCGCCCCGGCTCTCGAGTACAAGACCGAGGGGCGCATCGCGGGCACCGCCGCAAAGATGTTCCTGATCGCAGGCCCTGTGATCGTCTACGGGATCGGGACGGGCGCTCTCTACGGCATGATTCTGTGGCTCGCTGGCCTGTAAGAAGGGCATTGACAAAAACAAGACGTGTAGGGGCATTGACAAAAACAAGACGGTTCTTGCGAAATGCACAGACTGTGGTATAATCATAAATTGAAATTGTGAAAGACCGCGGTCTGTGCCGCAACCTGCCGTCTTGCACTTCTCATGGAAGTGTATTATAATACTTTCTATAGTATTTTGTGCTTTTATAAAGGGGATTGATAGACCTTGGTGCGCGCCTCGATACATATCCGCGGGATCGTGCAGGGCGTGGGCTTTCGGCCGTTTATCCACAAACTGGTGCGGGAGTTCGGCCTTGTCGGCACGATCAAAAACACCTCCTCCGGCGTGGAGCTGGAGCTGGAAGGGGAGCGGGAGACGCTCGAGGCGCTGGCTGCCTGCCTTCCGAAACGCGCGCCGAAGCTGGCCGTGATCGAGAAGCTGGAGATTTGCTTCTCGGACGTGCTCCGTGGCTTTTCGGATTTTCAGATCCTCACGAGCAAGACCGAGGCGCTGCGCGACACGCTCATCTCGCCGGACATCTCCATCTGCCCAGACTGCCTGCGGGAGCTTCGGGATTCCCGTGACCGCCGATTCCGATATCCCTTCCTCAACTGCACCAACTGCGGCCCGCGCTTCACCATCATCCGCGACGTGCCATATGACAGGGCCAAAACCTCCATGGCTGCTTTCCCTATGTGCCCCGACTGCGAACGGGAATATCATGATATCGAAAACCGGCGCTATCATGCCCAGCCGGACTGCTGCCCTGTGTGCGGCCCCCGGGTGTTCTACCTGGACGGGGAGGGGCGGCGCGTCGAGGGGGACGCCGTCGAGCTTACGCGAAAGGCGCTCAAGGCCGGGAAAATCATAGCGATCAAAGGCCTCGGCGGCATCCATCTCGCCTGCCGCTGTGACGATGAACGGATCGCAAAGGAGCTCCGCCGCCGCAAGCAGCGGGATGAAAAGCCCTTTGCCGTCATGTGCCGGGACACCGCCTGCGCGGAGACGATCTGCGCGGTGTCGGATGCGGAGCGGGAAATCCTGGAGGGGTTCCGACGCCCCATCGTGTTATTGAAAAAGAAACGCCCCGGCCTCGGGCACATCAGCGAAAACGGCTTCGTGGGCGTGATGCTGCCCTACACACCGCTGCATGTGCTGCTCTTCGGGGACGATATCGACATGCTCGTAATGACGAGCGCGAACCTCTCCGACACCCCCATGATGACCGAAAACGAGGAAGCGGTGCGGGAGCTTCGCGGCATTGCGGACGGCTTTCTCCTCCACGACCGGAAGATCCAGACCCGCTGCGACGATTCCCTCTGCTGGGTCCTGGGAGAGGGGGAGTACTTTGCCAGGCGCTCCCGGGGGTATGTGCCGTTTCCGGTCCGGATGGAGCGGAAGCTGCAGCCCATTCTCGCATGCGGGGCCGAACAGAAGGCCAGCTTCTGCCTCTCCCGCGAGACGTATGTGTTTCCCAGCCAGCACATCGGAGATCTCAAGAATATGGAGACCTTCGAGAACTATACCGGGCAGATCGCCCATTTTGAAAACCTCTTCGACATTTGCCCCCGGACCCTGGCCTGCGACCTGCACCCGGACTATCTCTCAACCCGGTACGCCGAGGAGCGGGCGGAGGCGGAGGGGATCCCCCTGATCCGCGTCCAGCACCACCACGCCCACCTCGCCGCGTGCATGGCGGATAACGGCGTGGAGGAAAAGGTCATCGGCCTCCTGTGGGACGGCACAGGCCTCGGCACCGACGGGACAAGCTGGGGTGCCGAGTGCCTGATCGGTGACTTTCACGGCTTTGCGCGCTTCGCCTCCATACGCCCCATCCCCCTCATCGGCGGGGATCTCGTGACAAAGGAGACGGACCGGGTGGCATTCGCTCTCCTGCGGGAGGCGGGGCTGCCGACCGACAGGATCGAAAGCGCCGAAACCTATGGCCGTATCCTGGACCTGGGCCTCAATTGCCCGCTGTCCTCCGGGATGGGGCGGCTCTTTGACGGGGTCTCGGCCCTCCTCGGGATCAAGACCCGCTGCAGTTATGAGGGGCAGGGCGCCGTGCTGCTGGAGGCCGCGGCGACGGAGGATACGGGCTGCTTCCCGATCGCCTGGGAGGGCGAGCCTCTGCGCTTAGACTGGCGGCCCATGATCCGCACTCTCGTCCGGGCGTTTGACGCGGGGGAGTGTGTCGGCGATCTCGCCGCAAGGTTTATGAACACGCTCATCGAAATGGCCGCCGTCCAATGCCTGCGTGCACGGGAGAAAACAGGGCTTCATACCGTGTGTCTCTCGGGCGGCAGCTTTCAGAATATGTTTATCATGTCGCGGCTTCCTAAAAGACTGGAGGCCGAGGGTTTCCGGGTGCTCCGGCACCGGCGGGTCTCGACGAACGACGAGGGCATCTCCCTCGGACAGCTCATGATTGCAAACGCCGCCCTGGAGATCGGAGAGCTTTCCCGCTCATGAAAGAGGAGGCTGACATCCGTTTTTCACACATGGCGAATGACGGAAGGAGAAAAGCATCAGCCACCGGCACACACCGGTGACAGCTTCCTTTTCAGAAGCCTAAAAGGAGATTATTTGTGTATGTGTCTTGCAATTCCGCTGCAACTGACTGAAATAAACGGCAAAACCGCCGTCGGCGAGGCGATGGGCATGCGCCGGGAAATCCGGATAGATTTCATCGAAGAACCCCAAATCGGCGATTATGTGATCGTCCACGCCGGCTTTGCCATCGAGCGCCTGCCCGAGCGGCAGGCCCTGGAGGATCTCGAGGCCTGGGAGGACGTGCGCGATGCCCTGGGATAAGGCAAGGGCGGAGAGCGTCCTGCGGGAGATCCGGGAGACCGTGCCGGGCCCCGTGCAGCTTATGGAGGTCTGCGGAACCCACACCATGTCCATCGCGAAATCCGGCATCAAATCCATGCTGCCCCCGGAAATCCGGCTTTTGTCCGGCCCCGGCTGCCCGGTCTGCGTAACGCCGCCGCAGGTGATCGACGCGGTGCTGGACCTCAGCATGGAGAAGGACGTGCTGCTCACAAGCTACGGGGACATGCTGCGCGTCCCCGGAAGCCGCGCGGGGGACAGCCTCCTGCGCAGGAAAGCTCTCGGCGCAAAGGTTGAGACGATCTATTCCCCCGTGGACGCGGTGGAGATCGCTCTGAACCACCCCGAAAAGCAGGTGGTTTTTCTCGGCGTCGGCTTTGAGACGACGGCCCCGGGGACGGCTGCTGCGGTACTGACGGCAAAGGAGCGGGGAGCCAAAAACTTCTCCCTCTGGTCCATGCTCAAGTGCGTGGAGCCGGCGCTCCGGACGCTTATAAAAACGGATGGTTTTGCGGTGGACGGCTTTCTCTGCCCCGGCCATGTTGCCACGGTCATCGGGGCGGAGGGCTTTGCCTTCCTGCCGGAGGAATACGGCCTGCCTGCGGTGGTCGCGGGTTTCGAGGCGGAGGATATCCTCCTCGCCGTAAACCGCCTTGTGAGACAGCTCGCGGAGAAAAAACCGCGCCTTGAAAACGCCTATCCCCGCGCGGTGACCGCCGCCGGAAACCGCCTTGCCCAGCGGATGCTGGAGACGTGCTTCGATAAGCGCTTTGACCTCTGGCGCGGTCTCAGCGGCATTGAGGAGAGCGGCCTCAGCCTGAAACGGGAGCTCCGGGACTTCGACGCGGAGCGGCGCTTCACTGTCTCATATGCTGACACGGAGACAGAGACCCCCTGCCGCTGCGGCGACGTCATTACCGGCAGATGCGCGCCCGAGGGCTGCCCGCTCTTCGGCAGGCGCTGCACGCCCGAGGACCCGGTGGGGCCCTGCATGGTCTCTTCCGAGGGGGCCTGCGCGGCGGCGTGGAAATACAAGGAGATTTAAGGTCTTCCCCTGAAAGGGGAGGCGTCATCTGGCGTTTCACGCAAGCCAGAAGACGGAGCGGTTGGCCGAGACCGCAAACCCCTCAGTCTGCGCCTCGCGTGAGATCGGCGCATCCAGCTCCCCTTACAGGGGAGCCAAAAAGGAAGAGGATTATATGGAAGAGATCATCACCCTGGACTACGGCAGCGGCGGGAAGAAAACCGCGAGACTGATCGAGAAGCTGCTGGTCCCGGCGTTTTCAAACCCGGCGCTCGATTCCCTCGGCGACGGGGCCATTATAGAGGGATATGAAAAGCTCGCCTTTTCTACTGACAGCTTTGTGGTAGACCCCATCTTTTTCCCCGGCGGGGATATCGGCAAGCTCGCCGTCTGCGGCACGGTCAACGACCTTGCGGTCTGCGGCGCCGTGCCGAAGTATCTGAGTCTCGCCCTGATCCTGGAGGAGGGCCTCCCGCTGCGGGAGCTCGAGACCGTTGTCGACTCCGTCAAACAGGCGGCGGACGCGGCGGGGGTGCAGATCGTCACCGGGGACACCAAGGTCGTGGAGAAGGGGAGGGGCGATAAGCTCTATATCAACACTGCGGGCATCGGCTTTGTGAAATACCCCGGCCTCACGCCGCAGAATATCCGCCCGGGGGATACGGTGATCGTCTCCGGCACTGTGGGCGACCACGGGACCGCCGTCATGCTGGCCCGCAGCGGGATGATGGAGGGGGCCCTCTCCTCCGACTGTGCGGCGCTGAACGGCCTCTGCGAGGCTGTACTGTCCACAGGCGCCGCGGTGCGCGTTCTGCGCGACCCCACAAGGGGCGGCGTCGCCACGACGCTCAACGAATTCATCGAGGGCGGCGAGCTCGGCATCCTCCTGGAGGAGGACCGGATCCCCGTGAGGCCCCAGGTGCGTGCCGCCTGCGACATGCTGGGTCTCGATCCCCTCTACTGCGCGAACGAGGGGAAGCTCCTCGCTGTGGTGGATGCGGCGGACGCCGAGAGGGTCCTCGCCGCCATGAGGAAGACCGATGTGGGTCGGGATGCGGCCGTCATCGGAACGGTGAGCGCGGATTACCACGGCAGACTCGTCATGCAGACGGCCTTCGGCGGGAAACGCATCCTGCAGAAGCTCACAGGGGCGCAGCTGCCGAGGATCTGCTGAAGTCAACCGCAAACGCGGTCCGCCGCAGAACAGCCTCCCCTGAAAGGGGGGGCCAAAGCGGAACCTTTATTTGCTTATGGGAATTTTTCAATATTAGAGAGGTGAATGGTATGCAGGCGTATAAGAGAATCGAAATTTCCAAAGACCAGGTCGTACCGATCGCAGAGAAGATGCGCAA
>CAMHEN010000142.1 GCA_946184165.1 uncultured Clostridia bacterium
CGATCTCGTTCTTGCGGCTGTCAATGGAGGCGTTGCGGTTGTCGCCCATGACGAATACGCAGCCCTCCGGCACGGTCTTCGGGCCGATGAAGTCCAGCTTGTTATAGGTGAGATCGTTGATGTAGGGCTCGGATACGGCCTCCCCGTCGATATAGACGATGCCGTTTGCAAAGTCCATGTTGATCTCCTGTCCCTCCACCGCGATGACGCGCTTGACGAGGGAGCGGTTGGCGTCGTACTCGTCCTTCTTGAACACGACCACATCGCCGGCTTTCGGCTTATAGAAGAGCCCGGAGACCAGCATCTTGTCGCCGTTATGCAGCGTCGGCACCATGGAGGAGCCCACCACGTCGATCGCGTGGAACGCAAAGGAAAACAGCAGCACGCACACGATCAGCGCAAACAGGAGGCAGAGGATCCAGTCGTACAGCTCCTTGCTCGCTGCAAAGGGATCCGGCGCCTCTCCCGCAGTCTGCTTTTTCTTATCTTTCGCCATAATGTTAAAACACTCCTTTGCATGATAAAAACGTGGGGATCAATTGCGAATAGGTATTATACAACATTTTATCCGGTGCGGCAACTGTTTTCTTACGCACACCGCGTCTTGCCAAGGGCCGGGAGTCTGTGATATCATACTGGGCGAAAACGAGGTGTTTTGCTTGAAGCTCAGTATCGTGATCCCTGTGTACAATACAGAGGCCTATCTTGCCGCGTGTTTAGACTCCGCCCTGGACGGGATCTCCGCAGACTGCGAGATCCTGGTCGTGAACGATGGGTCGACGGATGCCTCCGGCCGCATCGCCGCGGGGTATGCGGAGAGGACACCCGATCTCATCCGCGTCATTACGACGGAAAACGGCGGACTCGGCGCCGCGCGCAATGTCGGGATCGAGAACGCACGGGGCGAGTATCTCCTCTTTCTCGACAGTGACGACAGTCTGGAAAAGGGCGCCCTGCCCGAAATGCTGGAGGCTATAGACGGCAGCTTCGACATCGGGATCTTCGATCTTCTCCAGGTCAATCCCGCAGGCGAGATCATCGGCACGATCTCCGGCAGCGGGAAAAGTGGAGACTTTCGCTTTGAGGATTATCCCGCGCTCCTGTCCGCCCCTCCCTCCGCGTGCAACAAACTGTTCAGGCGGCGCCTGTTTCTCGAAAGCGGGCTCCGCTTCCCCGGGGGCGTATGGTTTGAGGATCTGCGCACGGTGCCGAAGCTCTATCCCCTTGCGGGGACGATCCGGTACACGCCCCGGCCCTGGTACCGGTATCTGGTCCGTCCCGGCTCGATTACAAACAGCGCGAACACCGCGCGGAACCTGGAAATTCTCGACGCCGTGGAGGATGTGCTGGACTGGTATCGGAAAGCCGGTCTCTATACGCGCTATGAGGATCAGCTTTTTGCCATGGCCCACCACAACGCCTTTCTGACAAGCTCCGTGCGCGTCAACGCCATCGATCCCAAAAGCGATGTGCAGGAGAAGCTCCTGCAGTGGTTGTTGACGACCTTTCCAAACTGGCGGCAGGAGCCTTATCTCCGCACGCTCTCCCCGAAGTATCGGCTTCTGAACCTTCTTTTGATGCACCGGATGCGCCGCAGCGTCCACTTTATCATGAAGCTCAACGACGCAAGGAAGAATAAATCGAACCGCTTTCAATGAAAGAACCGGAGGGAATCCCCCGGTTCAGCCTGTAGACAAACCCTGGATTTTGAATTTTCGCACAAGTGACAACAATTCAATTCCGTTTTCTGCCGCGGCGTGTACGTGGCAGAAAACACTTCTCGCCCCGCAAGTGTGCGAGTTGTCCGCCTGAAGCGGACAAGGAGTGCGCGCAGCGGGGTGCAAAAACTCGTAGATAAAGTCCTATGGACTTTGTCTACGACTTGAACCGGAGGGAACCCCCTCCGGTTCAAATCTTATCGTGCAAGTCTGTTCTTTAGCCGCAGAAGCCACTGGCCGATGTTCTCAAGACCGTGATAGTTGAGCGCCATGATGATGCGGCGGTTTCGCGTCTCGGCCAGGTAGCTTTCGCACTTGGAGAGGTCGGGGATCTTCTCCCGGACCCAGGCGCGAAAACGCCCGATGACCTCCCTCCGCGCGGGATCGTCCTGATTCGCAAGCCTGCTGATCGTGTCGAGCAGGACGTGATTGATGAGCAGGAACTCGAAGTCGCCCCGGCGGGAACGCGCGTCCAGCTCTTTCTCGAGCATGTCCATGATCCGGAGCATGTCGAGATTCTTCCGGGCATTGTTGTTATGCATGGTGGAGGGCTGGCCGCGGCGGTAGATATAGAGCGGCTCCCGCAGATACTCGGTGCGCTTCGCGCGGATGAGGAGCATCGCGGAGAAATAGAAATCCTCGTACCATAGCCCCTCGGGAAAGCGCAGGCCCTCGGCGAGCGAGGCGCGGAAGATCTTGTTGCAGCAGGAGCCGGCAAAGCTCAGGGGGTGATCCTGGAAGGCGCCGGGGACCGTCTTCTCAAGCCCGTCGTCGTAGCGCTCCAGAAAGTCGCAGGCCACGATATCGGCCCCGGTCTCATCGGCGCGGCGGCAGAGCTTTTCATACATGTCGGCCGCGACCCAGTCGTCGCTGTCCACAAAGCCCAGAAACTCCCCGCGCGCAAGCGGCAGCGCGAAATTGCGCGCCCTGCCCTGCCCGCCGTTTTCCACATGCAGGCAACGGATCTTCTCCGGGAACTTTGCGGCGTAGGCGTCGGCGATGCTGCCGGAGGCGTCGGTCGAGCCGTCGTCCACCAGCAGGATCTCCAGATCCCGCATGGTCTGGGCGAGGAGTGAATCCACACACGCCGCAAGGTACTTTTCCACGTTGTATACCGGGATAATGACGCTCAGCTTCATGCTGTCTTCTCCTTTGAAAGGGGCGCTCTCACCGTTTTATAATAAATCAGTGCGAGCACCAGAGACATGTAGATGGACACATTCGGCCGCCGGATCACGGAGCCGGAGAACTGGGCAAGGCCCACATGCAGGAAGAAGAGCAGCAGCAGGAAGAAATTCTCCAGCGTCACGGTCCCCTTGAAATCCCGCAGAACGCGCCGCAGAATGAGCCACACATACCAGAGCAGAAAGAGCGCGTACATCCCGAAGCCGAGATAGCCGTAATAGTAATACATGGCGGGCCAGTCGTTCTCAAGGTCCGTCTTCGCCCCGTACCACATGTCGGACGGCTCATAGCCGAGTACGTGCGTCAGGGTGTCCTTCTCGTCCCAGATCAGGGAGGCGTAGGTCGTTTTCATGCGGCGCACGTCGATGAGCTGGGCGGCGTTGGTGTTAAATTCGTACTTGGCGCAGATCTCGGGGTATTCAAAGCGGGCGAACATGTCCGGGATGATGGCCCAGATGAGATCGTAGTAATAGTCGCCGAAGACCTGGACGATCACCGGGTCCGCGAGCTTCTCCTCCAGCGTCATGGAATTGAGATCGTAGCCCATCTCCCGCATGATGCGCTCCAGCTCATCCTGCTGGCGGGCGGAGCTCGCCTGCTGGGTAAGCTCGATCTTATAGCGTGGCGTAATGGGATAGACCGCGGCGGAGACCGCCGCCGTGACCAGCAGCACCGCGATCACCCGGGTGCGGAGCTTTCCGCCGTGGATCACCTTGTCGATCATGAGATAGGCCGCAAAGCCCGCGAAGGCCGCAAACAGAGAGTAATAGCAGGCCTTGGTGCCGTTGAGGATCAGGGCAAAGGCGACCAGGGGCGGGACAATCAGGTTTGCAGGGATATTCTCTGTCTTCACCGAGAAATAGAGGAGCACCAGCGCAAGCGTCACCGCGATGACGCTGTTTGCGCAGCGGTTCTCCCCGATGACCCAGCCGCTGATGCCGAGGCCGGGGCCATAGGTATCGGTGGCGGTGCCGGTCACGATGGCGAGGATCAGCGCGGCAAAGTAGACGCAGGCCGCCACCTTGAGCCCCAGCATGGCAGCGTCCTTGTGCCGCTCCTCCCTGAGGTAACAGCCGAGGCAGATCGCAAGCACGGGCATCTGCATGGTGCGCGCGAGATACACAAGGTCAAAGCGCAGGTCAATGACCCCCACACGAAAGCAGTTCAATACATGCAGAAGTCCCACAAGGCCGATCGCCACCATGGAGAGGACGAAGCGCTTCTTCTCCCTGAGCGTAAAAAGCAGGTGCAGCGGCAGGATCACCATGATGGCGAGGCGCAGCATGCCCGCCGCCGTGCCGTCCGGGCTCCGTGTCCAGTAGGCCAGCGCGTCCAGGACCGGCTGTGCGGCGATCAGCAGCGTGATCCAGTATTTTTTGAAAAGCTCAGTCAGCGAGCCTGTTTTCTTCATGCGTTCAGTCTCCAATCAGTGAATACCACATTTCGCCGACCCTCTCCCTCGAGAATTCGGCGGCATGGCGTATGGCGGCGGCGGACATACGCTCGCGCAGGATCTCATCTCCCATGAGTTCCGTGAGCTTTTCGCAGAAGCTCTCATAGACCATATCCGGCGCAAGGAAGCCGTTGACGCCATCGCGCACCACAAAGCCAGGCCCGACGCGCACATCGAAGGCCACGACGGGCAGGCCGCAGCTCTCCGCCTCCAGCAGGACAAAGGGAAAGCCCTCCGACCGGGAGGTCATGGCAAAGACGGAGGCGCGCAGCATCTCCTCCTCTACCCCGGCGGCGTCCTTTTTGCCGGTTAAGTTAACATAATCTTCCGCGTCCAGTTCCCGGATCGTGTTCTCGAGCTTTTGGCGCTCCTCCCCCTCGCCCACGATACGGAGCGTCCAGTCGGGAAACTGCGGACGGACACAGTGGAAAAGCCGGATCAGCAGGTCAAAGCGCTTGACCTCATGCAGCCTCCCGACAGCAAGCACCGTCTTCTCCCGGGGGCAGCGCTTCGGGTCTGCGGGATAATGCTCGAGGAAGTTCGGCAGATAAACGCACTTTGTGTGCGTATTGTTCCCGCGCATCATCTCCTGCGCCTCGTCCCGGAGACCCGGGGTCAGAAGGGCGAAGACATCCACGCCGCCGTAGTCTTTTTTTATATTTCTGACAAGCTCCTTTTCAAAGGCGTGGTCGCGGTGGAGCTGGGCGATTTTCAGCGCGCCGGGCCTCCCGTAACGGGAGAGGAGCACATTGTCCTCCGGCCGCGTGGTGATGACGACGCCGTCCCCGGCGCTCTCAACAGCCTCGATCACGGCGCGCTTTTTGTCCCGCAGGATGCGCGCGGCACGAATGCCCTCCCGCGCGATGCCGCCGAGATCGTGCCCTTTGAGGGCCGCCTTCCATTCCTCCCGGTTCGGGATATCATCCAGGAGCCAGCGGACCTTCACGCGCTCATCCAGAGGAAAGGCGGGGGAATCCGGCATGTGATAGACGCTCAGGATCTCCACCTCGTAGCGCTCGGCAAAGAGGTTTGCCATGCTGCAGATCGCCTTTTCGATCCCGCCGAAGGCGAGATGCAGGGCGATGATGCGTATTTTTTTCATGGTCCACTCCCCTTTCCGATCAGGTTATTTTACCAGTTTATCATGATCTTGTAAAGGCATGGCTTTTTTCATCGCGCTATGCATTTCAGGTGATACAGCAAAAGGCACCTTCCCGCGGGAAGATGCCTTTGCTTATCTGTCTTACAGGCGCTCCTTGACCTTGGCCGCCTTGCCCACGCGGTCGCGCAGGTAGTACAGCTTCGCTCTGCGGACCTTGCCCTTGCGGACGGTGGTGACAGAGACGATGGAGGGAGAGTGCACGGGGAAGACCTTCTCGCAGCCGACACCGTAGGAGATGCGGCGGACGGTGATGGTCTCGTTGATGCCGCCATGCTTCTTGGCAATGATGGTGCCCTCGAAAGCCTGGGTGCGCTCACGGTTGCCTTCCTTGACACGGACGAGAACACGGACGGTATCGCCCACGTTCATTTCGGGCAGTTCCTTCTTGGTGTACTGCTCGGAGAGAATTTT
>CAMHEN010000143.1 GCA_946184165.1 uncultured Clostridia bacterium
GGCCTGATGACTCCAGTAGCCCCACTTGCTCTCCTGATCCGGGAAAGGATAGAAGCCGGCGGCATACATGTCCCGCATATACGGCCCCTTGCCGTACAGCTTCTGAAACTCGGCAAAGTGCTCCTCAAAGAACTTCCCGCCGTACTCCGCGCCCGCCGCCGTGCTCATCCCGGCACCGGCGCCGAGCAGCACACACTCTGCCTCGCGGATGAGCTCTGCCGCCCGTTCGATCTGCTCATCGCAGGGCGTTTCCTGATTGATATAATCCCGCGCATAATCTCCGGTCAGAAAATCCGAAAAGCGCGTTCTTTTCTTTGTGCTTCTGTTAAACATGGGTCTTGCCTCCTTGGTTTTGCTGCGTACAGTATAAGGCAGGACGGTCCTATCCACAAGTACGCACCTTTTGTAACTGCCCCATGACGCCCGAAATTTCCTGCATGTTGGGCAATGCCGCAGTATTGTTTTCATGCGGCAGTCATTTGGAAAGTAATGGAGACGTACTAAATGAGAACAAAGGAAGATATCCTGCCCGATTGCCCGGCAGCCACCACCGTTTCCCTGATCGGCAGCAAGTGGAAGCTGCTCATCATGCGCAATTTGCCCGCCCCCGGCGTTTCAACTGCTGCTGAAAAGCATCGGCGGTATCAGCCGGAAAGCGCTGACTGAGGCGCTGCGCTCCATGGAAGCCGACGGCATCGTAAGCCGTACCGTCTACCCCGAGGTGCCGCCGCAGGCGGCATCCTTTCAATGAGAATGACGACTTTTTATTGAAAAACAGTATCAGAGGTAAAATGTCCGGATTTCGTCATAGCGAACCAGTGAACGACCTGCAGATCCAGGCCGGGATAAAAGAGGGGGTGTCTGCAGTCCGCGCCCGATCATTTTCCGCTGCTGCCGAGCTTGCCGCTGCCGCGCGCGGAGCTCTGCGCGAGGATCTCCTCCGGGCTCAGCTCCCGGATCCCGGTCTTCAAAATCTCCCGCACGTGAAACTGGCAGATCGCCTTGCCGTAGGGGACGAGGACACGGTCCTCCAGGCGCTGCGTCTCCCGCGCGGCCTTCGTGATGTGCACCGGCACCGGGTTTCCGTTGTACATGGCGCAGACCCATTCCCCCCGGTAGCCGCTGTCGATGACGCCGGCCTGGACGATGCCGCACCATTTGGTGTTGCTCCCCCGCTCCTCGAACTTCACGCCGAGACTCTTGTCAAAGGCGCTGATGAGGCCGGTAGGGATCAGGCGGGTGGAGAAGGGCGGGATCACAAACTCCTCCTCCTCAAAGCAGGCGTAGAGGTCATAGTCGGAATCCTCGTCCCGCTTGGTGGGGATCACGGCCCCTTCCCGGATCTTGGCAAAAAGGATCTCGTGCAAGTCTTCTCCTCCCCTGTGTTTTTTTAGATTTCAATTTGTTTTCGGGGCAGCTTTGCAGCCTCGAAAACACCATAGGCCGAACCCCGTGAGGCCCCCGCGCCGACCAAGCGCGAGTCCTCAATTGCAACCCCTGTTTGCAATTGACTGATTTCAGGGGTGCTGGTAATAGGTATCCAGCGCGTAGCCGCCGGTGGGCAGCTCCGGGTTCAGGACGCGGTCCTCCACGATGGTGCCGTTCTGGTCGATGACCAGGCGGTGCGTGAGCGTCCTGTAGCCGCTGGAGAAATCGTCCTCAAAGCCCCACATCTCCACCTGGAATTTGATGGTATAGCCGGGGCGGTCCGGGTAGGCGGGATCGATGAAGCGGTCATAATCATGCTCCCAGCCGGAGCTGTTGTCAAACTCCACTGGCATGTAGTCGCCGGGCGTCAGCGTACCCCAGATCTCCACGTTGATGGTGCTCTCGTCGTTGTTGAACTCCGTCACGATCTTGACGGGGAAGGGTTTGTTGTTGCGGAATTTGAAGTCGATAATCTTGCCCTCGGCGGGGATGGTGACGGTGGCGTCGGTACCGCGCTGCATGTAGCTGACCTTAAAGACGTGGTTCGAGCGCTCCACGGTCTCGAGACCCGCGAAGGCCGTCGCCGCGTAGAGGGTGCTGGAGATCTGGCAGGCGCCGCCCCCGATCTCGTCCTTCTCCGCGCCGTCCACATAGGCGGGAGCGGGCAGGAAGCCGGCCTCCTCCGTGCGGGCGCCCACGACCTCGTTATAGGAGAAGGTCTCGCCCGGATAGACGATGTAGCCGTCGATCTTTGAGGCGCAGAGCTGGAGGTTGCTGCGGCGGTTCGCGCCTGAGTTGGGGAACTTGGTCAGGCATGCGCCCAGAAGGTCCCGGTACAAAAGGCCGCGCAGATAGTCGCCCGTCACCTCGGGGCGGGAGATCTTGAGCGGGACCGTGACGGTGTCGCCCGGCTGGGCCGCGTCCCAGAGCGCCTTCGCCTGCTGCACGTCAAACTCACAGCCTACGACTTCGTCGATGACGGCAAAGGTCCCGTCGTCGGAAAAGCAGGCGTTCGCCGGCTCCTGCTGCAGGGCGGTGTGAATGGCCTCAAAATCCGGCGCCTGCGGCTGGGCGTCGACCCTGGTGTAGCTCATCTCGCTCTGCCCGGTCTGCAGGGCATAGATGATCGCGTTGCGGAAATCGCCCCGGTTGACCTGCAGGTTGCTGCCGCCTTTGATGAGGAGCATCTGGGAGGCGTCGGCGTCCACGGTGTACTCCTTGTCGTTCAGAGACGCCTGGACGCGGGAGAGACAGGTGTCGATGAGGCTGTCCAGATAATCGGTGTCGATGACGGTCAGGCCGCGGTTCACATCGATCGGGTGGCGGTAGACATGGATCGCCGTGAGGAGGTTGCCGATCATGTCCCCGTCATGGCCCACGGCGTGCGCCTTCTCCACCAGGGTCTCCAGCGGAACGACCATACCCGAGCGCACCGGGTCCACCTCAAAGCCCTCTCCGCGGAAGCTGATGACCCTGAGGGGCGTCTGCTCCCTCTCGCCCCAGCCGCGGCTGCGAAGCAGGGTCTCGGTCTCATCCATGGTGAGACCGCTTACATTCACATCGCCCACATACACATAGCTGAGGTTCTTGTCTCCGTTCGTGATGGCATAGCCCGCGAACAGCCCGCCCATGGCGAGGATCACCGCGAAAGCCAGCAGGTATACAAAAAAGGCTCCGACTTTTTTCATCTTGTTCCTCCTTCCCGACTGCCGCGGCGCGGAACGTCCGCCCGCGGGGTCGAGTACGGTATACATTTATTATAAGAGCAGCTCGCGGCAAAAGCAACAGGATTCTTTTTCTCCGCGCTGCTTCCGTGTGCATAAACGCCCCGACAGCACACAGACTAAGGCTGTAAAAGCACACGAAAAGGAGCGATTCTCATGATTGAACAGGACACCATCAAGCTGCTGCGCGAATGCGACGCGGGCATCCGCATGGGCACCGAGTCCATCGACGAGGTGGTGGACTATGTCCACGCGCCCCAGATGCGAGATCTGCTGAACACCAGCCGCTTTGAGCACGCCCGCCTCGGCACCGAGATCCAGGCCCGGCTCGACAGTTTTCAGGACAAGGGCAAGAGCCCGAATCCGGTGGTCCAGAGCATGAGCTGGATCAAAACCAACATGCGCCTTGTGATGGACGAATCGGATGCCGCCATCGCCGACCTCATGACGGACGGCTGCAACATGGGCGTCAAATCCCTCAACCGCTATCTCAACCGGTATGAGGCGGCGGACGAGCGGTCCAAGGATATCGCAAAGCGACTCATCAATCTCGAGCAGCAGCTCACGATCGACCTCAGATCTTATCTGTAGGACCGTCCCCGGCAAGGGCCTTCCTCCCTGCGCCTGAGCTCCCGGTACATCCGCACCGCGAGAATGACGGCCAGGATAAACGCGAAGAGGTCCGCTGTCGGCTGGGCGAGATAGACGCCCCAGATGGGCACCGGAAAGACGTGGGGCAGGATCAGCACGACGGGGATGAACATGAGCCCCTGCCGCGCCACCGCGAGGAGCGTCGCCCCGACCACGCGGCCGATATTCTGATAGAGCATGTTCGTCATGGTCACGACGGCCATGAGCGCGAAGGTACAGCACTGGCAGCGCATGGCGACGGCGCCGACGGCGATGACGTTGGGATCGTCCCGGAAGAGGGCCACGAGCTTCGGGGCCAGGGCAAAGCCCAGGGCGGAGGCCGCCAGCAGGAAGCTGATGCCGGTTTTGAGACAGAACACATAGGCGCGGCGGACCCGGTCATACTTCCCCGCGCCGTAATTGAAGCCGCACACCGGCTGGAAGGCCTGGCCGAAGCCCAGCAGCGCCGAGAAGGCGAACATCATGATCTTCGTCACCACCGAGAAGGCGGCGATGGCGGCGTCCGACATGCTGGCCTCCACGGAGGCGCCGGCGGCCGCGTTGAGGCAGAGCGTCGAGAGACTCGCAAGGCCCTGGCGGAAGAGGGACGGCAGTCCGCCGACGGCAATGTTCTTCAAATAGTAGAGGGTCGGGCGGAAATTGCGCAGGCGGATCTTGAGACTGTCGCTGCGCAGGGTGCCGACATAGAGAAGGCCGCAGCTCACCGCCTGGCTGATCGCGGTGGCAAGGGCGGCGCCCTTCACCTCCATATGGAAGCCGAAGATGAAAAGCGGGTCCAGGGCGACGTTCAAAACCGCCCCGGTCACAAGGCCGATCATGGCGAAGAAGGCGTTGCCCTGGAAGCGGAGCTGATTGTTCAGTACGCAGGACAGGCACATGAAGGGCGCTCCGCACAGGATGATCTTCATATAATCCGAGGCATAGGAGACCGTCATGGGTGCGACGAGTCCCTCCCGCGCGCCGAGCGCATACAGAACCGCCGGGCGGAAAAGAAGCCCCAGCGCCGTGATGAGGCAGCCGAAGAGCAGGGCGAAGAAACTGCCCGTGGAGGCCATGTACTCCGCCTTGTCGTAGCTCTTTGCCCCGAGGGAGCGGGAGATATAGTTGCCGGAGCCCTGGCCGAAGAAGAAGCCGAAGGCCTGGATGATCGCCATGACCGGGAACACGAGTCCCACGCCCGCAGTTGCTTCCGTCCCGACGCGGCCGACAAAATAGGTGTCGGCGATGTTGTAGAGCGCCGTCACCAGCATGGAGATAATGGTCGGGATCGCGAGGGTGCAGATCAGCTTCGGGATCGGCTCCGTTGTCATGCGTATGAATTTTGCGTTCTCCGACTGCATGTTGCAATCCCCCACTGTTTTTCTTTTATATGGGTATCGACTTTAACCAGCAAACTGTCGAAACGTACATCTCGTAGGGGTCGATCCCCAGATCGACCCGAAACGTTGGTACATTGTACATGCCATAAGGTTTCGGGCCGATGAGGGCATCGGCCCCTACGAAGCAGTTTTTACACTGTTAGTGTCGATCTTGTCTATATTGCTGAGTTAAGCCGATATCCATATTCTTTTATATTCTAACATACCATCAAATCTCCGATTCGTCAAATGCATTCTCCCTGTGTCGACGGTGGAGACTGAACCGGCAGGGCAGAACGCAGGGGCCGATCCCCTGATCGACCCGCATCGTCGCCGCATCGGAAACGTACAAACAGAAGCCGAATGTTCCCGCAGGGTGGCGGGCCTCCTCTGGCAAATCCACGAAAATCCGGGGCTAAAAAGGCCGGAATGATGTGGGATTTGTACACTGTGACGCTTGACGCAAAGAGCGGATTGTGGTATTTTTATCATGTGTTTTCAGGCACAGATTGATTTATGGAAAGAGGAATGATGCGTTATGGCACAGATTGATTTAAGCAAATACGGTATCACCGGCGTACAGGAAATCGTCTACAACCCCAGCTACGAGACTCTCTTTCACGATGAGATGGACCCCTCCCTCGAGGGCTATGACAAGGGCGTTCTGACCGAGCTCGGCGCCGTCAACGTCATGACCGGCATCTACACCGGCCGCTCCCCCAAGGACAAGTACATCGTCATGGACGAGAA
>CAMHEN010000144.1 GCA_946184165.1 uncultured Clostridia bacterium
CCACATGACAGCGGAGAAAGAGAATCCCTACGCCCGCCTTCTGCGCTTCCTCTATTTTACAGTAAGGTAATAGCAAAAAGAATTGTAATTTGATGTTTTGCATTGTATAATAAATAAAATTTACCTGTGAAGGAAAGAAAATGTAAAAATGGATAAGAAACTATTTCTGCAACCCTTTGTTCTTTTTGTCCTCCTGATGATATTTTCTTCTCCGATAGCGGGTGCATCTGCGCCGGAGAACGCAAGCAGTGTGATTACAGAAAACCGCTGGTTGGAGCGGGATGGTCAAAAAATTTACGGAAAGCTTTTTCTGCCGGAGGAAACGGATGCTCCGCTCCCCCTCGTTATTCTCTCTCACGGGCTCGGAAGCGATCACCGGATCATGGAGCCCTATGCGGAGAGTTTTGCGGAAAACGGATTTGCCGCTTTTGTGTTTGATTATATCGGCGGTTCGGAGGAAAGCATGAGCGACGGCAATATGACGGGGATGTCTGTACTTACCGAGGCGGAGGATCTCTCCTGCATCTTGGAAAGCTTCCGCAGTGACAGCCGCTTCTCTGAGGATGAAATTTTCCTTTTCGGCGGCAGTCAGGGCGGTTTTATCTCTGCCTACGCTGCGGGAAAACACCCGGATGAGATCGCGGGCCTTGTTTTGCTGTATCCCGCCTTCAATCTGCAGGACATTTGCCGCAAGCTGGTTTCGGATGCCGATGAAATCCCGGACAGTGTTGTGATCGGGGAGCACACGGTGGGCAGTCTATACATCCGGGATATGCTGACCTTTGATATTTATGAGGTGCTGCGGCAGTACCCCGGCCCTGTATTGCTCTTTCACGGAACGGCAGACCCCTATGTCCCGCTTGAGTACACACAGAGGGCGGGCCAGGTGCTGGCCGATGCCCGGGTGGTGATCATAGAGGGCGCAGAGCACGGGTTTGACGGTGAGGACAGGAACCGTGTTGAACGAGAAGCGGTGGCGTTTGTACAGGAAATCATAATGGAGATCGGGCCGGACGTGCGTGCCGCGGCCTGATACGAAGCCGGAGGCGCTGAATCAAAATGTTTGACAAAGAACAGGCAAAGGATGTATTTCTGCGCTATGCGGAAGCGTACGACACACAGAACATCCTGATCTCCCATAAAATTGAGCACACCTTCCGTGTGGCAACTCTCTCCGAGCGCTATGCGAAGGCGCTTGGCATGTGCGCCGAGGATACTGCGCTTGCATGGTTTCTCGGCCTGCTGCACGATATTGGACGCTTTGAACAGGTCAGGCGCTTCGGCACCTTTGTGGATTCCCAGTCTGTGGATCACGCGGAGCTGAGCGGGGACATTCTGTTCCGGGACGGACTTCTTGACCGCTTCCCCGAAGAGGGGCTGCCGGAGGCCTGGAAAGAAACAGCGGAGATCTCAATCCGGCAGCACAACAAGCTCAGACTTCCCGACGGGCTGGACGCCCGGACACTGTCTTTTGCGGAGCTTCTGCGCGACGCGGACAAAACGGATATTTTCAGGGTAATTGCCAGCATTCCCTTTGAAGATCGTGTCGGAAGCAGCAAGGCGAGCTTTCAGGATACCATGGAGGCAAGCCCCGAGGTGATGGCCTGCGTATATGAGCACCGCTGCGTGCCCGCCAGACTTCGGCACTCTCATTTTGAGGGGCGTGTTTCCCACTGCTGCATGGCATTTGAGCTGGTATTTGAAGTCAGTCGGCGCACCGTGAAAGAGGAAGGCTACCTCCGTATTCTTCTCGCTGAGACTGATGCCGAGGGAAATCAGATCTGGACGGACAGAGAAACCGAACAGCTTCGTATTTTGCGCCATGAGATCGAAAAGGCCTGGGGCGTATCGTTTTAAGAAGGAGGAGCAACCATGATTCTGGCATTTTACGGAGCCGGTGCAATGGGCCGGGAATTTAAATATGTTGCGGACAAGACCGGACAGTGGGACGAGATGGTATTTATCGACGACCATGCCGCGGCGGACAGTCTGCTGGGCTGTCCCGTCATCGGGTTCCAGACGTTTCGGAAGCGTTATTCTCCGGAAAATACCCGGTTTGTCATCACGATCGGCGAGCCGAAATTTCGCCGGGAGGCCTTTGACCGCATGACAGAGGCGGGCTACCACGGGGCGCGGCTGATCCATCCCTCGGCCGATATCTGCCCGGATGCGGAGCTGGGCGAGGGGGCGGTCGTCGGGCCGGGTGTTTCCGTCGGTTCACTGGCAAAGGTCGGGAACAACTTCTACGCCGCGAAAGGCGCGTCCGTCGGCCATGATGTGATTGTCGGGAACCACACCCGCATCGGTGCGGGGGCGTTTATCGGCGGACATACCGTCATCGGCGACAACGCTTTCATCGGCAGCGGCGCTCTGCTGAAGGACCGCATCCATATCGGCGATTACAGTGTGGTTGCGATCGGGAGTGCCGTGTTCAGCGACGTTGCCGCCAATACCACCGTCATGGGCAATCCCGCAAGGATCACCAATGAAGGCGCGCAGGGCCTTTTGTACGCGCCAAGCCGCGCCCTTCAGGATGCCGCCGTGCCGGAGGAAAAGAGCGCAGCAGAAGCTGTGGCAGAGACTCTCAGTCCGGATCGCATTGCGGAGCTTTACTGGGAGGCCTTCTCCGGCTGCTTTGACGGCATAGACTTTAATCCTGTCAGCTTCCGCTTCCATGACGACGGCTGGGATTCCATCACGCAGATGAGCCTGATCTGCCGTCTGGAAGAGACATTCCATATTTCCTTTAAGGGCAGGGAGACCATGAAAATCAACTCTTACAAAACCGGCCTGGACCTTGTGCGGAAGAAGCTCGACAGCGCGAAAGGATGAAAGGAGCTGTTATGGGAAAACTCTGGGATTTTGAAAGCTTTGCAGATTCCCCGGCGCTGATTGCGGATACCGGTGTGACACTGAGCTACCGGGACCTCGCCCGGCTCAGTACAGCGCTGGAAGACTCCATTGGGAAAAATGCTGATTTTGCCGCGGAGGAACGGCCGCTGACCATGTTTGTGTGCCGCAATTCCATTGGCGCGCTCTCCGGTTATGCTGCGCTGATGAACAGCGGGTACCCCATGCTGCCGCTTTCAGCGGACCTTCCCGCCGAGGCGCGCAAGGAACTCATGAAGATCTACCGCCCGGGCCTTCTCCTTCTGCCGGAAGAGCTGCGCGGAGAGTACCCCGCTATGCGCGAGGTCGCCGTGATCCGGGATTACGTTCTTCTGAAAACCAACTACATGGAACGCTATCCCGTGCACCCTGCGCTGGGGCTTCTGATCACGACCTCCGGCTCTACCGGCTCGGCAAAATTTGTGCGGCAGAGCTGGGAGAATCTGCGCTTCAACGCCGAAACGCTCGCCGAAATCCTTCAGATCCGCTCTTCGGATAAGACCATCACGGCACTGCCGCTGCAGTATACCTATGGGCTTTCCGTTCTCCACGCAAATCTCCTGCACGGCGCCGCTCTGGTTGTGACGGGCAGTTCGGTCATGGACCCGGAATTCTGGGATTTATTTGAGGCTGAGGACGTGACATGCTTCCACGGCGTGCCCAATACCTATGATATGCTCTGCCGCATTGCTCTCTTTGAGGACGATTTTCCAAGCCTACGAACGATGAGCCAGGCGGGCGGAAAGCTCAGCCAGGAGCTGCAGGCCTACTATGGCCGTTATGCGCAGGAAAACGGGAAGCGCTTTGTCATCATGTACGGGCAAAGCGAAGCGACAGCCGCTATCAGCTCTCTGCCGCCGGAGGACGCGCTGCGAAAGCCCGGCTCTGTCGGCCGTGTCGTCCCGCGTGGGAGCGTCCGGCTGATCGATGAGGAAGGAGCCCCTGTTGAAGGGGTTCATGTTCGCGGTGAGCTTGTCTATCAAGGGCCAAACGTGGCAATGGGTTACGCGCAGCGCGGAGAGGATCTGGCCCGTGAGGACGAATGGAACGGTGTACTTCGAACCGGCGATATCGCCGAATTCGATGAGGACGGTTACCTTTCCATCACCGGCCGCCTGAAACGCTTTATCAAGCTGGCGGGACACCGAACCAGTCTGGACGAGATCGACACCCTCGTTATGGATGAACTGAATATCCTCAGCGCGAGCGTCGGAACAGACGATCATCTGACCGTTTTTGTAACAAGCGAATCAGACAATGCGATTGTCAGGGATTATCTTTTCAAAAATCTCAGCGCCGCCCGCGCCGGTCTGCGGGTTTTGACGATCCCGGCTTTTCCGAAAAACGAGGGCGAGAAAATCCTCTATGCAGAGCTTCAAAAGCTCGCAGAAAAATAAAGCATGCAGCACCGCACGATTCGCCCGGACGAATTGTGCGGTGCTGTATGCTTTACACGCAAAGGACGGGCATGATCGTCATGGTCCAGCCTACAGAGAGGACGCAGGCAATGAGGGCGTAGAGCCATCCGCCCCGGATCAGATCGCTCTGATCATATCCTCCATATTCCATCATGTACGGAACCGCGGCGGTCGGCATCGGCGTCATGAACGCCGTGAGCGCCCCGGCCTCAATCAGGATAACCAGCCCGCAGGGATTGCCGCCGAGCTGATTGGCTGCCGCACAGGCGATGGGAAAGAACAGTAGCATCGCGCCGCGGTTGGACATGAGCTGGGCAAGCACGAAGGGGAAAAAGAAAAAGAGAAACCCGATGGCGTAATTATTATTGACTTTACGGGTAAGTCTCGCAATGAGACTGCCGATCAGGTCGCCGGCGCCGGTGCCGGAGAGGGCCCCTGCCATGGCAAATGAGCCGATAATGAGCAATAGCATACTCAGCGGGATCGCCTGCCCGGCCTCCTTTGGCCGGAGCACACCGAGCATCACCATAAGAATTGCGCCGACAAGACAGATCTGCCAGACTGCAATGCTTTTGAGCACACTGGCCTGAAGCATAAGCGCCGCGGCAGTGCCGAAGAAAACGGCAATACCGGCCGCCTCCGAAAAAGCGGGCAGAGGCGGTCTTCCTTCTTGTGCTGCCTTCTCCCCATCGACGGGACCGACGCTGTGCCGCTCCGGGCAAAAACGAGGCATCACAAACGCACAGTAAAGGACCGTGAAGATCAGCATCGGAAGCCGCGCCGTCATAGGCTCGAAAAAGCCAATGCTTGGCATGGTTCCGGTGAAGTTTTCCAGCTTGTCGTAGTAAGCGCTTATATAACTGTTGAGCTCGGCCGCCTGTGTTGCGCCGTTGCCGACAGGCAGTGTACAGCATGTGCAGATGGAAACGACGCCAAGGGGCAGCGCAAGCTTAGACCTGGAAACGTGCATGGAATCCGCCGTGGCCATGCAAAGAGGCGCCGCGATCCCAAAAACAATGACGGGGCTTTGTACCATCTGGCTCAAGAGCATGGTGAGCAGGCAGTAAAGCAACAGGATTCTGGAAAGGCTTCCCTTTGCAACATGGGAAATCCACGAGGCGAGACGGGAGCAAAAGCGGGTTCTGCCAAAACCGGCAGCAACCACACTCATGGCTCCGACCATGATAACGGTACTGTTTGAAAAACAGCTCAAGGCCTCCGAAGCGGTGAGACAGCCCGTGAGTGTCAGCGCTGTCAGGGACGCCATGGCAACGACTGAGAGGCTCCACACGCCTGTCATATAGCCGGCACAGGTCAGAGCGAAGATGAAAAGGCAGGCAGTTAGTTGTGATGACATGGTTATCCCCCTTTTATTTCATGACAACTGATCTGAGGACACACATCAACCTTCATTTGCATTTTGCCTCTGTCAGATCGTCGTGTATGTTATTATAATGGCTCTTCGCCGTCATATCAAGAGAAACGAAAAAGCAGGGGATACGAGCTATCGAAATGGTTGCTGTGTGATTTGCGCATAACTCTTAACACTACCCGGATATTGTCTCATAAACGTGCGTCATTTGGCAGG
>CAMHEN010000145.1 GCA_946184165.1 uncultured Clostridia bacterium
TGTTGGTCCTGACACTGCTGCTGAGCGGCTGCCAGGGGACGGGACAGGCGTCGGATCAATGTAGGGATCCGGGGAAGGCGCAGCGGATGGTGCGGGAGTTGAAGGGCAGGTCTCCAGGAAGCTGTCCAGCTCCCGGAGTGAGCAGTCGGCCCGATAGGTCACGCTGCCGCCCTCTACGGGGAAGAGGGTGCAATAGACAAAGTCGCCGTAGATGGCGATGTCCATTTTCTCTTCGCTGCCGTATGCGTCGTCCGGCAGGAGCGACACATGCACCAGGCGCGTAAGCTCGGCCTCCTGCGGGAGGGTATCCTCGTTCTTGCCGATCATGGCCAGCAGTTTTGTACGCGCATCATTGCCGTAGACCGTGACGCGCTCCTCAACGGCGGGCTTTTCTTCCTCCTGCGCAATCTCAAGCGGGATACCGCTCAGGACAGGGGCGGGGCTTTCCTCGCTGTCGCCGGGCGCCGGCGCGTCAAGGGCCGTATCGATCCCGGCGGGAGAGGCCAGCTTTGCGTCGGCAAGCTGATCGGGGGGCGCCGCTTCGAACATGTTCATCATGCTGGAAAACAGCGAGAAGGTCGCGGGCTCCGCGTCCGGCTGCGTTTCGTCAGCGCCGTAGTCCATGGCGTCTTCCGGGTCCTGGGTGGGTACGGGATCCGCCGCACGCGCCTGCATCAGGGTGTTTTCCGCCGTCTGTACAGCAGGCGTCTCTTCGATGGGGGCTTCTTCGGCGGGTGCTGCGCTGAACGCAGGCTGGTCGGACATTTCATAGGCTGCCGTGGTCGTCTCGGGTGTGGCCGTCACCGTCTGAGCCGTCTCAGCCGGGGCAGGCGCCGTGGTCACAGCAGGTGCCGGTGCCGGGGTCCACACGGGCTGGGTGTAAGTCTCCGGAGCCGGGGTCCACACGGGTGCCGGTGCCGGGGTCCAGGTGGGCAGGGGGGCTGTCTCCTGATAGGAATCATAGGGATACGGGTTGTTTTGTTCGGGCTGAACGGGAGTGTATGCTGCGCTGCCGGCTGTGTCAAAGGCAACAGCGGGGGTCTGGGCGGGAACGGTAGACGGCGTCTGCGCGGGCACAGGTGTCGCAGCAGGGAGCGCATAGACATCTGCGGCAGGGGTACCGGTCACGGGAGACGGGGTCGGCAGGAGTTCCATTGCCTCCTGCTCGCTGCGGATACTGACGCTGTCCGCACGCCTGCCGGGGTCAAAACTCACAGCGGCAAAGAGCACCAGCACAGCGCAGGCCGCGGCAGTCATGGCCGTGCGCAGGCCGATGCGGCGCATACGGCGGTTTTTCTTCATGATCTCGCTGCGCCGTACGCCCGCCATGATGTTTTCATGCAGGCCCTCGGGCAATGGCTCGGGATCCTCAGAGAGAATATCGGACAGGTCGTGAAAGACCGCATACATCGCGTTGCAGCGGGAGCAAGTATTCAGGTGCAGCATCAGGGCTTCGTTTTCTTCCTCGCTCAGCTCGCCGTCAACGAGAGAGCTGATAAGCTCCTGATAGTACGCGCACGAATTCATTGCTTCTCACCGCCTTTCATTTTACCTGACGTTCGAAATTCCGGAATGTTCCCGTCCTCGATCAAAAATGTACACAATCTCTTCCTGGCCCGAAAGATCCGGGACTTCACCGTGCCGCTCTCAATGCCCAGCGCTGCGGCGATCTCCTCATAGCTCAGGCCCTGGATCTCCCGCAGCAGAAGGATCTGTTTATAATCCGGCGGCAGCGAGTCGAGCCCGCGCCGCACCGCATCGCGTGTCAGTGAGCTTTCCAGCAGCAGTTCGGGCGACTGGCTCTCGTCCGCGATGTCGAGCTGCGTTTCCTCTCCGTCGTCATCCTCCGTAGAGAGGGATACCGTGGGCCGCCTGCTTTTGCTCCGCAGAAAGTCGAGGCAGACATTGTTTGCGATGCGGTAGAGCCAGACCGAGAACTTGCTGTCGCCGCGGAAGGACGAGAGCGAGTTGTAGGCCTTGATGAAGGTCTCCTGTGTCATGTCGGCGGCGTCCTCGGCGTTGCCGGTCATGCGCTGGGCAATGGCATACACCGCCTTTTCATATTCTGTCACCAGTTTTTCAAAGGCATTCACATCGCCCTGCAAAACCTTGCGGACGATCATGGCCTCCTGTTCGCGTGTCAAGCTCTCACCACCTAACGATTTGCAGCCATTCACTTGCCTCCCCCTTTGGGGGAGGTGGCACGGCGCGTCTCACGCAAGCGCCGTGACGGAGAGGGGATCCGTGGTTTGTGCCCGGGTAAAGGACCGACGACCCTCTCAGTCATCGCCGTAAACGGCGCTGACAGCTCCCCCAGAGGGGGAGCCAGGTATGCGCATTGTCTTATACTATTTCAAATCTCTCTTGATCCCCCTGCACACCCGGTGGATATCTTCAAGGGTATTCACCTGCACAAGCTCCTGCCGGTAGACGGCGGAGTGTGGGATGCCGTGCAGATACCAGGGGAGCTGGTGCCGCGCCTCCATACAGGCCCGGTGCTCTCCGAGGCTCTCGGAAAGCCGCACGATCTGATTTTCCGCAAGCTCGATGCGATCACTGAGCGGCGGCAGTTCCGGGATCTCGCGCCCGTCGATTGCGGCTTGTCCCCGGGCAAAAAGCCAGGGATTGCCGAAACTTCCGCGCCCGATCATCGCAAGCTCACAGCCCGTATAGCGCAGGATGTGGGCCGCGTCCTCCGGCGTGAACACATCGCCGTTTGCGATCACCGGGATGTGTACCGCCCGGCGCACCTCGCGGATGATGTCCCAGTCGGCCCGGCCGGCGTACATCTGCGCGCGTGTGCGCCCATGTACCGCCACGGCGTCGGCGCCGGATGCCTCCATCAGCTTTGCAAACTCCACCGCATGGACGCTGCCGTTGTCCCAGCCCTTGCGGAACTTCACCGTCACGGGGACTTCAACGGCTTTTTTTACGCTCTCGACGACCTTTGCCGCGAGCTCCGGTGTTTTCATGAGTGCTGACCCGTCGCCGGACTTGACGATCTTCCCCACGGGGCAGCCCATGTTGATATCGAGGATATCCGCGCCGGAGATTTCCAGCGCCATCTGTGCCGCCTCCGCCATGGCCTCCGGCTCGTGCCCGAAAATCTGGGCGGCGCTGGGGTGCTCTTCCGGGGGGATGTACAGAAGTTCCTTTGTCTTCTCGTCGTGATAGCAGAGCGCCTTGGCCGAGACCATCTCTGTCGTGGTCAGCGCCGCGCCCAGGGTACGGCACACGCCGCGAAAGGCAAAGTCCGTCACCCCCGCCATGGGGCCGAGGGTCAGATTGCCGCTGAGTTCAACGCTGCCGATCTTCACCATGCGATATCCAGCCCCACGGGGCAGTGGTCGGAGCCCATGATCTCAGGCAGGATGTACGCGTCCTTGATCTTATCCCGCAGTCGATCGGACACCACAAAGTAGTCGATGCGCCAGCCCACGTTCCGCTCCCGCGCCCGCATGCGGTAGCTCCACCAGGAGTAGGCGTCGGTGCGGTCGGGATATAAGTATCGGAAGCTGTCGGTAAAGCCGGCGGCCAGCAGCTCGGTGAACTTGCCGCGCTCCTCGTCGGAGAAGCCGGCGTTGCCCACGTTCTGCTTGGGGTTTTTCAGGTCGATCTCCTCATGCGCCACGTTCATATCGCCGCAGACGATGACCGGCTTCGATTTATCCAGCTTACTGAGATACGCGCGGAAATCGTCCTCCCAGCGCATGCGGTAGTCGATGCGCTTGAGGCCGTCCTGGGCGTTGGGGGTGTAGACGCAGACCAGGTAAAAGTTCTCATATTCCAGCGTGATCGCGCGGCCCTCATGGCCGTGCTCCTCCACGCCGATGTTATAGCTGACGGAGAGCGGCGTGTGTTTTGTGAAGATCGCCGTTCCGGAATAGCCCTTCTTCTCCGCATAGCACCAGTAGCTCTCATAGCCGGGGAAGCTGAGGTCGATCTGGCCTTCCTGCAGCTTCGTCTCCTGAATGCAGAAGAAGTCCGCGTCCAGGGAGAGGAAGATATCCTCAAAGCCCTTTTTCTGCACGGCACGCAGGCCGTTTACGTTCCAGGACAGAAATCTCATGCGTTGTTCCTCCGGTTGGCCTCCTGGCTCTCCTCGTACCCCCGCGCGTCGGTGAGGGAGGCGTTTCTCAGCCTCGGCACCGCGCCCGCGGCGGTGGTCTTGGTATCGGCGGTCTTCGTCGCCACCAGGCGGTTGATTTTCATGCCCTGCTCGTAAAACTTCGCCTCGTAGTCGGTCATGACACCGACAGGGCCGTTTGCGTGCAGATCGTGGGTCACTTCCGAAAGTGCCCAGCCCTCGGCCTCAAGCTGCCCGATGGACCAGTCGAAAAGCGGGGTGTTGTCGGTCTTGAAATGGATCTCGCCGCCCTGCTTTAATACGTCGGCATAGACACGCAGAAAGCCGGGTGAGGTGAGACGGAGCTTGGCATCCCGGCTCTTGGGCCAGGGATCGCAGAAGTTGATGTAGATGCGGTCAGCCTCGCCGGGAGCGAACATGGTGTTCAAAAGCTTTGCGTCCGCGTCGATGAAGCGGACGTTTGCAATTCCCCGCCGGTCGATTTTCTCCATGGCGAGGATCATCGCGTCCGGCACTTTTTCTACCGCGATATACAGCGTCCCGGGGATGGTCTCGGCCGTGTCGGCGGTAAAGCGTCCCTTTCCGCAGCCGAGCTCCACGTAAAGCTTCTCATGGCCCGGGAAGGTCTCCTGCCACCGTCCGCGCAGGGTTTCCGGTTCCTCTATCAGGTAATCGGCACAGCGCTCCATGCGCTTGTCGAGGTTTGCTCTTTTTCTCATTCTCATAATATATGAACACTCCTATGGTCGTGTATATATCAGAATACCACAAGTATGGGAAAACATCAATTACAAAAACACATCCCCCTGTCAAGGGCGTATCTTCTCCAAAAATAGCTCCCGGAATTTGTACAAATTGTCAAATACGCTTGAAAAAACTTTGTTTATATTGACATTTCTGCACAGCTTGGTGTAAGTTTATAATGTCTTATAGGTTTGTTAAAAACAGGCCTAAAACGGAAAATAATTTGAAAAGGAGAACAGAGTATGAAAAAACTACTCGCACTGGTACTGACGCTGACCATGATCATGGCGCTGTGCACCTTTGCCCCGTCCGCATTCGCCAAGGAGGAAAAGTACACCTTCAAGCTCAGCCACGTCTTTGCCCCCACCGAACAGCTCACCGTTGAGATGGAAATGGTCGCCGACCGCATCCGTGAGCGCACCAATGGTGCTGTCGACATCCAGACCTACGGCTCCGGCCAGCTGGCTGTCTACAAGGACAACCTCCAGCAGGTCGTTGACGGCTCCTACTGGATCGCCTGCGAAGACCCCTCCTACCTCGCCGACTACAACATCAACTTTGAGGCTCTGATCGCCCCGATGCTGTACGCCAATCTCCAGGAGTACTCCTATGTCTGCCAGTCCGACCTTGTCAAGGCCCTGTGCCAGGACATCGAGGACAACTACGGCATCCACGTCCTCGCGCTTGACTTCAACGTCGGCCTCAGATGCATGCAGACCAACAAGGTCATCACCACCCCCGATGATGTCAAGGGCATGAAGATCCGTGTCCCCAACTCCTCCATGTACATTAACCTCATCACCGCCATGGGCGCCACTCCCGTGCCGATGGCCTTCTCCGAGACCATCTCCGCCGTGCAGCAGGGTGTTGTCGACGGCCTTGAGGGCAACATGAACGCCTACTCCACCAACGGCTCCGCCGAGGTTGCCAAGCAGATGT
>CAMHEN010000146.1 GCA_946184165.1 uncultured Clostridia bacterium
TCCGCGCCTCCGCGTATTTCCCGCAATTCGGGCATTCGATCACAAATTTAGACATAGTATTCAGCCTCCCACAAGCGCATTTTTGTTTTCTTCCATCATGTTTCGAACCGTGGCGAGAGCTTTGTCGTAAAAAGCTCCATACTTTTCATTTTTCTTCGGGTCGTTTTTCTCCGGTTTATCCATTCCGCAGTCCAGGTGCTTCACATCCAGCAGCTTCAGCAGTTCGATTTTCTCATGGAACCCATCTGCATGCGGCTCGAAGAAATACACCTTCCCATGGGGCGCTTTTTCGTGCAGTTTCCGGTTCAGCAGCCACCAAAGATCGAACTCACAAACGTCAAAGGTAAAGCCCAGCACATACACGTCTCCGAGAATAAAGGCATCCAGCCAGCTGTTGATCTCCGTTTCTTTTCCTTCCTTCGCGTTGTTTTCATAGCGATTTTCGTTATCCGAAGTATACTTGATCATCCGCCCGAGAAGATTGGCATAGTAGTAATGCCCAAGGATCATACTATCTGGTTTTCGCGCTTCCCCGTGAATATGCCAGATACGGTTCTGCGTTCCATTGAAGTTGACTTTATTATATGTATGAAGCAGATATTTCGTTTCCACACGCGGGACCTTAGGGGTATGCTCTGCCATTTTCTTGATTGGACGCTCGTCATCCACGGCTCGGCCAAGCGCAGCCATTTCCAGCTCATAGCTGTAGTTCGTGGTCAGGATCTCGTCAAATCCGCAGGATAGGATGTTTTGCAGAACACAAATCTGTGCATTTGTTTCCAACGATCCAAAAAGCTTCTGCTTCTGGTTCTGCATTGCCGTCTTGATATCGTTATTCGTATAAAGAACAGCCTGTAAAGGCATGGGGCAATGGAGCTTCTCCGGGATGTCGTCGCGCACCTTGATCTTGTTCAGCAGCTCCGACCAGGAGGTGCCGCCGTATGCGAGATTCAAGCCATTACCGAGAAGCAATATCTGTGGTCTATCCATTCTTTATCCTCCCGTAGCAATTTGTCCTATGGCTCCCCGATGTCGATCCACATTGCGGGGCGAACAGCGTAAATGGAACCAGCAACGCTTTCGCCTTTTTTGAGGACAGAACCATCGGCCAGGGTTACTGCCGCGTAGCTCGCGCCGAAACCGGGTGACCGCAGCCACCACCTGCAGGTTCCGGCATTACCGTGTATATAGCAGCCCTTTTCTATTGCATAAGCTGTCGGATTGCATATCCTCGCTTCATTCGATGTAAAGTATTTTTCCGCTTCTGCGATGTCCAAAAGAAATACCTTGTCTTCCGTGTTCTTGCCTGCGTCTAATCCGGAAGACTGGTTTCTCCTTGCGTATACCGGAACGGTTGGAATCCTGGTCTGATCCTCCTTGGTGAAAGCATCGTTCAGGAATCTTCCGTTCAGCCATGTGCGCAGGGTACAGGTCTCCCATGTAGTTTCCGCCCTCTGCGCATGATACTGATGGCAATCAAGCGCATATTTGCTGATTACCAGGATCCTGCTGTCCTCTTTGGCAAGAACCAGCCATTCAATGTCCTCTTTCCCGTTGGACAAATCATTGTCTTGCTCGTATGAGCCAAAAAACACATTGGCACCAGCTTGAGCAGCTTTTAAGGACAAGCTGTGATATTCCGGCTTGATGCTCTCCCTCCGAGTAGCGCTGTCCCTGTAATTGCCAAGTGCCGCAAAACCTTCGTAAGCTCCGATGATGTCGTCACGATTCAAGGCGCCAAGCGCTTGTTGATATCGTATTGCGGGAAAGACTACCTTTGTGGCAGTAAAGAAAGCTGCGATCGCTATCATCGCAAGGCTCGCTATCATGACAGCAATTTTTCTCTGCTTCTTTTTTCTCGCCGCCTCAGCCTTTTCCCGTTCAATCCGCTCGCGCTCAGCCTTCTCGGCTGCGGCTTTCGCCGCGGCTTCTTTGCGCTGGCGCTCCTGTTCGGTCAAATCTGAAATACGGTTTTTGCAGTCTGCAATCAGTTCAACACTGTCTTTATACTCTTCAAGGCCGGGGCTCGTCAGTTTCTTGATAACCTGTTCGTATTCCGGGATCGTTGAAGCTTCCGCCTTCAGCTTGCACGCTTCCTGATAATCCCGCTCCTGATTGGCTGCACGGTGCTCATGCAAATCAAGAATGTTTTTTTCTGCCTTCGCAAGATAATCGTTGTACATTGTCTGCTTTCTAAGCCGATTCTCCGCTTCTTCCTCACGCGCTTTCCGGGTGCGCATAGCGAGACTTTGTTCGAAGCGCTGCTCAGCGGCTGTAATTGTTTCAGATAAATCCTTGGATGCATAGCGTTTGACTCGGCTGAACAGCTTATCGTTGCTTAGTTGCTCCAAAACTCTGCGCTGTATAGCTTCGCGTGAGGCAACTGTACTCGGATAGGACAGGTCATAATTCAATTTGCTTTCAATAGCAGGGCGCTCCAGATATCCATGGATCGCATATTTCTCGGCCAGCTTGTTTACACGAGAGGTGTTCGCTTCAATCTTTTTCTGATCAGTTGTTACACTCCGGTCACACTCCGCCAGCCTATTATCGAGCGCGGCGTCGAGGCTGACGGCCTTTTCCTGGGCTAAGAACTTGCCCAAGAAGGCCTCGGCGCATTTGGCGTCCATGTTCAGTGCCTGGTCGAAGAACTCGTCGGCCTTCGCCCACTCGCTGTCTTCCAGTGCCTGATGACCGCGCTCGATCATGGCGGTCACATTCGGGCCGCCGGAGACATAAACCGGCTGCTGCACCGGCTGAGGCTGGGCAGGTTCGGCTTTTTTCTTGCTGACGATCTTCTCCACGCCGCGAACGAGATCCTGCATGGCGCCCATCTTGCCCATGTCCTGCGCTGCGAGCTTGGCAAATTCCTTCGGCATATCATAGGCGTCCATGTTCTTGAACACCGGGATCAGCGTTTTCTTCTCGCCCTTGGCAATCAGCTTCAGGAAACGGCTCCACTCGTTCTTGACCCAGACCGCGTCAAAGTTTTCATAGTCCGTGCCGACCACAAGCATCACCTTGGCGCTGTTGAGTGCGGCGAAGATGTACGGCTCGTACTCGGTGCCCAGCTTGTCCTCCAGCGAGATCCGGGAGAAAAACACCCGGTAGCCTTCGTTCGTCAGTTCCTTGTAAATATCCTGCGCGATCACGCTGTCCAGCGTGCGCTCGCCGTGCTCGTCCGTCTCCTTATAGGAGATGAACACGTCGTAGGGCTCCTCCTGGCCGGAGACCTGCAGGATCGCCTGCCGCAGCGCCTCAATCTGCCGCGCCTCATCCCGGTACACCCGGCGGGCCACGGCGTCCGTGTTCTCGCAGGCCTGCTCGAAGTTGGCGTCATCCAGCACGCTCTCAAAGCTGCTCCGGTGGCAAGTGGGGATCTTCTTGCCCGTCGCCGGATCGTCCACATACTCAATGCCGTACTTGCAGAGCACCAGTCCCCAGTAGGCCTCGGCCTCCTGGGGGAAGTCCGCGACGATGGTCTCGAACACGCCCGCGGCCTTGTCAAACTCACAGGCGCGCAGCAGCCGCCCGGCCCTGGAGAACAGGGTCAGCTTTTTCTCGTTATCCGCGCTGGGCACGGTCTGCTTCGTGCCGCAGTACTCGCATTCGCAGACGGTGGAACCCTCGATTAGGTTCAGATCCCCGCCGCACATCTTGCATTTGATCATCGGCATAGTGATTTCCCCTTTTCCTCTCGTAGGGGCGGATAGCATCCGCCCGTTTTCGTTCCCCGGGGCCTTCGCGCGGCATTCCGCCGCCCGTCTCCCGTTATTCCCATCGAGCCGCGTCCCCCGCCTGTCATTCTGAGCGACGCCGTCCCCCACCTGTCATTCTGAGCGACGCCGTCCCCCACCTGTCATTCTGAGCGAGGCCGCAGACCGAGTCGAAGAATCTTTCCCCTCGTTTTCCTTGCAGGATCCCGTATGTTTTATCAATCATCGCCATTGTCTCTGCGATTCATTCCATCTATAGATTCCTCATAATTCACTGTACTTGTATTTCTTTTTGACTCTGCCGATTCATTATTAGGGATGATAACCTTAGTGACAAATAATAGTATTGCAATCACAACCGCCCCAACAATTGCGAGAATAATCTTGATCTTTCGGGACACTCTCTGGTGCTCCGCTTCTTCCCGCTCTTCGGCCGCTCTCTTTTCTTCTTTTATCTGCTCATGCTTCTTCGCGCATGCCGCCGCGCGATCCTCGGCGTCTTTATACTCTCCGTTATTGATAAATGCGGTACGAGCTTTCCAGTAATCCGTCTCTGTTTCAGCGTTTTCCTGCAGTCGGCAGGCTTCCTGATACTCTGCCTCGCGCTTTTCCTGGGCCTTGCGGCTGCGCTCCTGCGTGTTTTCATCCGCGGCCTTGAGCTTGGACGCGCGATCCGTTTTGGCCTTCTCCAGGGCTCGCTTGTCTTCGGCCTCGGCAGCCTTGACCCTCTGCTCCAGCCTCTCGTTCAGTTCCTTTCTCAGCGCCTCCAGCTTCTGCTTCGTAACTCCCTGGGCGTAGCGGAAGGCCCGGGCCAGGTTCCGGTCGCTGTCGAAGCGCTTCCGGATCAGTCCGGTCAGGGTCTTCTCATTCGGCAGCTTCTGGGGATAGTTCACGTCAAAATCGTAAAACGAAGCGAGTTCATTTCTCTCGCAATAACCGGGCACGACCGCGCTCGTCAGAGATGCGTCGATATGCTCCCGATCCCGCGGCAGGCGGATGCTCTCCACCTTTGCCTGTTCGGAACAGAGATTGTTGAGATAGGCCTTCGTGTCCCGGCTGCGGCTCGCCGCCAGGGCCAGACCCAGGAAGGCGTCCGCATTCTCCGCGTCCATGGACAGCACCTGGTCATAGAAGTCCTTGGCCTTCTCCCAATCGCCGTCCTCCAGGCACTGCTGCCCGCGTTTGAGCAGCGCCGTCACGTTCGGCCCGCCGGCGGACTGCTGAACGATCACCCGCTCCTGCACCGGGGCCGGGGCGGGCGCCGCTTCCTTTGGCTTTTCCGCGGAGAGCACCTTGTCCACGCCGCGGATCAGATCCTGGATAAAGCCGATCTTGCCCATGTCATAGCTGGCCAGCACCGAAAGCTGCTCCGGCAGGTCATAGGGATCCATGTCCCGGTAGCAGGGGATCAGCAGCCGGGAGCGGTCCTTGCGCATCAGGCTCAGATACCGGCTCCACTCGTTCTTGACCCACACCGCGTTCAGGTTCTCCGCGCTGGTGCCCACCACCACCATGACCTTGGCGCTGTTCAGCGCCGCGAAGATATAGGGCTCATACTCCGTGCCGGGCACGTCCTCCAGGGAGATGCGGGAAAAGAACACCCGCCAGCCCTTGTCCTGCAGCTGATAGTAGATATCCTGGGCCAGGATGCTGTCCCGGGTGCGGTTTCCGTTCTCATCCAGTTCTTTATAGGAGATGAACACGTCATAGGGCTCGGTGTTCTGGGAGGCGGCAAGGATACCCCGCTGCACCTCCGCGATCTTGGCCGCGTCCTTCTGGTACTGCCGCCGGGTGATGCCGTCGGAATGCTCCAGCGCCGCCTTGTAGTCCACATCCTCCAGGAAGCTGTCAAAGCTGGCCCGGTGGCAGGTGGGCAGCCATTCATAGGTGGCCGGATCCTCCACATATTCGATGCCGAAGCGGCAGAGGGCGCAGCACCAGTGGGCCTCCGCGTCCGTGTCGTCCTCGGCCACGATCCGCTCGTAAACCGAAAGGGCCTTGTCAAACTCCCCCTTGCGGCGGAAGTGATTGCCCCGGT
>CAMHEN010000147.1 GCA_946184165.1 uncultured Clostridia bacterium
GCTTCTTCATGACGTCCAGCACCTCGCCCACCATCTCGGGGTCGAGGGCGGAGGTCGGCTCGTCAAACAGCATTACGTCCGGCTCCATGGCGAGGGCGCGCACGATCGCCACTCTCTGCTTCTGCCCGCCGGAGAGCTGGATGGGATAGGCGTCGGCCCTGTCCGCAAGGCCCACGCGGTCCAGCAGCTCCAGGGCTTTTTTCTGTGCCTGCTCCTTCGGCGTCCCCTTCACCTGGATCGGCGCGAGCGTCATATTCTGCAGGATCGTCAGGTGGGGGAAAAGATTGAAGTGCTGAAAGACCATGCCCATCTTCTGACGGTGCAGGTCGATGTCCATCTTCTTTCCGTCCGGCCCGCGCTGTTTGGTGATGTCCACGCCCTCAAAGATGATGCTGCCGCCGGTGGGCACCTCCAGCAGGTTCAGAGAGCGCAGAAAGGTTGACTTTCCGGAGCCGGAGGGGCCGATGACCACCATCACGTCTCCCCTGTTGATATCCACAGAGATTCCGTCCAGAGCTTTGATCTTGTCGCCCTTGTAGTATTTTTTCAGGTCCTTTACCTGGATCAGGTTATCGTTTGTCACCGGCGCTCATCTTCCTTTCAAAGTGTGCAATGATCTTGCTTGTGGGATAGGTCAGGCAGAAATACAGGGCCGTCGCGATAATCAGCGCCTCGGCCATGCGGTACGTGGCCCCCTTGACCGCATTGACCGCCGACATAATGTCCTGCACGCCGATGGTATAGCAGATGGCGGATTCCTTGATGATCGTGACAAACTCATTGGCAATGGCCGGAAGGATGTTCTTGATTGCCTGGGGCAGGACGACGAAGCGCATGGTCTTCACCTGCGTGAGGCCCAGGGAGCGCGCGGCCTCAGTCTGCCCGGCGTCGATGGACTGGATGCCGGAGCGGATGATCTCGGACAGGTATGCGCCGGAGTTGAGAGAGAGCGCCACCACCGCCGGGAAAAAGCGGTCGAAGCGGATAAAGCCGAAGAGCTTGTAGCCCGGCAGGACCTTGACGCCGTCAAAGACCACATAGAAAATAACGAAGATCTGGACGACCATCGGGGTCGCGCGGAAGAGCTCCACATAGATGGTGGAGAGCACCTTCAGGATCTTCGACCGGCCCATGCGGCACAGGGCCAGGATCATGGCCAGGATGAAGCCGAAGATGACCGTCAGCGCGGACAGCGAGATCGTACAGACCACGCCCTGCATAAACAGCTTCCAATATTCGAACGCCTTTTGAAAGCCCTGGATCGTAAGCATACTGTTTTCTCCTTCACAGCGGAATTGGCATGATACGCAAAACACCTCCGCCTCACGGCGGAGGGTTTTGCGGGTATTCTGTTAGCGCGTCAGATGCGGGCCGCGCTTCATTTGGCTGCGGCTTCGGCGATCGCCTCGGCGGCGCCCTCCGCGTCCAGCAGGCCCTCGTAGGTGGCGCCGGTGGAGATCTCGTTGGCCTCGGCCACGAAGGCGTCCATGGAGCCGTCCTCCAGGGCGGCGGCGACAGCCAGGTTCACCGCGGCGACCAGCGCGCTGTTGCCCTTCACAACGCCGACAGCGGAGCCCTCGGTATCATAGGGGACCGGCAGCACAACGGCGAGATCCGGATAGCTGATGGCGTAGTTCTCCGCAACGGCGGTCTCGATGTAGGCGCCGTCCAGCTTGCCGCCGAGAAGCTCGGCCACGATGTCCGTCACCTTCACAAGGGGAACGATATCCGCATCCGGGGAATACTGGTTTGCGAGATCCATCTGGATGGAGCCGTTCTGCGCGCCGATGCTGAGCTTGGCGTCGTTGGTATCCTCAAGGCTCTTGAACTTGTCGGCGTTGGCCTTTACCGTCACGAAGGACTGGCCGCCCTGATAGTAGACGCTGGAGAAGTCCATCGCGTCCATGCGCTTGGGATCGGGGGAGAGGCCCGCCAGGCCGAGGTCCACGCCGCCTGCGGCGAGCTCGTTGAGGACGCCGTCAAAGTCCATGGGGATGACCTCGAGCTCCAGGCCGATGTAATCGGCGATGTACTGTGCCAGGGCCATGTCAAATCCCGCGAGCTGCGGGTTGCCGTCCACGATCGCATAGAACTCATAGGGGGCGAAGTCCGGGCTGGTGGCGACGGTCAGCTTGCCGGGGGTGACCGTGGTGATCACGGCTTTGAGCTCATCAAGGCTCATGCTGCTGTAGTCGGTGTCCGCCATGGCCGCAGCCGAGAGGGACAGGATCATCATCAGTGCAAGCAGGAGAGAGAGTATCTTTTTCATGGTTATATCCTCACTTAAAAAATAGTTTTCTCTTGGGATGCTATGCATGTTAGCACGCATTTCCAATTCTGTCAAGCGCTGTTTTGAAATTTTATTCGCTTTTTCCGTGATTCAGCCCCTTCGTATTCATTATTATTCTGTTTATGCATTATATCTTTGCATAAAATCACGCCATTATCTGGGCACCGCATTGGAGCGGCGCTTCAGCACAGCACGAATTTTTCAACCGCTTTGGCAAAGCCCGCCTCGTTGTTCCCGGCCGTGACGTAATCCGCCGCGGCGAGAAGCGTCGGCTCGGCGTTTGCCATGGCCACGCCGACGCCCGCGTTCCGGATCATGTCCAGATCGTTGGTCCCGTCGCCGAGAGCCATACTCTCCTCCGGACGGATGCCGAGGATCTCGCACAGCTTCAGCAGGGCGTGCCCCTTGGTGGCGGTCTTCGCGTTGATCTCGATGTTGAAGGGGACGGAGCTTGAGATGCTGAGCTCCGGAAAGCGCTCCGGCAGCTCCCGGAGCTCCCGGGCGCGCAGATCCATGTCCTCGAAATAGAGCTGGAGCTTCTGCAGGGGCTCGCCCTTCTCACGCAGATATTCCTTCAGCTCCGGCACCGGGGTGCGCAGATCGACGATGAGCTTGCGGATGCCCGGGTCCGGGATGCGCCGGGCCGCGATTTTGAGCATGTCCGCCGTCATAAAGCCCCAGTTGTCCTGGTAGCAGTCGTAGAGCACGTCGAGGGTGTCGGCGTATTCGTAAAAGCGCAGGGCCACGTCCAGAGGGATCTCCGAACGCACCGCCGTCCGGTCCTCCACGGCGTCGTAGACATAGGCGCCGTTGACCGTGATGTACCAGCGCATGTAAGCCGGGTCGCGCAGGGCTGCGGGCAGGCCCGTATAGATGCGGCCCGTGGCGGGGACGATCCACACCCCCCGCGCCGCCGCCTGCTCCAGAGCGCGGATGTTCTCGGGCGGGATGTTCTTTCTGTCGTCCAGGAAGGTCCCGTCCAGGTCAAAGCAGAGTAATTTGATTGACATGTATTCTCCTTATAGGCTCCCTCTCTGAGGGAACTGTCAGCGCAGCTGACTGAGGGAGTTGATCTCCCGTTCTATGTGGCTTTTGACGTATTATGATAGTTCGTAGGTCCGGTACTGGATGGCCTCGGCGATATGGTCGGCGCGGATATCTGCCGCCCCCTCCAGATCGGCGATGCTCCGGGCTACGCGCAGGATGCGGTCATAGCTCCGGGCTGAGAGGCGCATGGTCTCAAAGGCGGCCTTCAAAAGCGCGTCTCCCTCCGCATCCGGGGCGCAGAACCGCCGCAGCTCCTTTGCCTGCATGCGGGCGTTGCACATGGCGCGGTCGGAGAAGCGGGCGCGCTGCCGCTCCCGGGCGGCGTTGACCCGCGCGCGCACCGCCGCCGAGCTCTCCGCCGGGGCGCGGCGCCGGAGCTCCTCATAGTCCAGGGCCGGGACCTCCACGATGAGGTCGATGCGGTCCAGCAGCGGGCCGGAGATGCGGCTGTGGTAGCGGTGCACCTCCGCCTCCGAGCATTTGCAGCGCCCCGAGGGATGGCCGTACCAGCCGCATTTGCAGGGGTTCATGGCGCACACCAGCATGAAGCGGCTGGGAAAGCTGACCGAGGCCGCCACCCGCGAGACCGTGACCTGTCCGTCCTCCAGCGGCTGGCGCAAAACCTCCAGCACGTCGCTGCGGTACTCCGGCAGTTCGTCAAGAAACAGGACGCCGTTATGGGCAAGGCTGATCTCCCCGGGGCGGGGAATGGTGCCGCCGCCGGCGAGCCCCGCGGCGGAGACCGTGTGGTGCGGCGCGCGGAAAGGCCGGCTGGAGACAATGGGGTGTGCACGGTCTGTGAGGCCCGCCACCGACCAGATTTCCGTGCTCTCCAGCATCTCCTCGCGGCTCATGTCCGGGAGGATGCCGGGCAGGCGCTTCGCCAGCATGGACTTGCCCGCGCCGGGGGGGCCGACGATCAGGATGTTGTGGCCGCCCGCCGCCGCGATCTCGAAGGCGCGCTTCACGTTCTCCTGTCCCTTCACATCGGCAAAATCCAGCAGCGCCTCCGCCCCGGCCGTAAAGGGAGGGACAGCGGCGGGCTCGATGAGCTTCTCGCCCCGGAGGTGCCGCACGAGCTGCTGCACGTTCTCTACGCCGTAGATCTCCAGCCCCTCGGCAAAGGCCGCCTCCGCCGCGTTCTCCGCCGGGACGAACAGGCGGCGCAGCCCCTCCCGCGCCGCGGCGAGAGCCATGGGCAGCGCACCCTGCACGGGGCGGAGCTCACCGGTGAGGCTGAGCTCGCCGATGAAGGCGGCGTCGGGGGCCGGCTGCTTCAGATCCCCTGAGGCGGCCAGGATACCCACCAGGATCGGCAGATCATAGACCGTGCCGGTCTTCTTTGTGTCCGCAGGGGCAAGGTTCACGGTCAGGCGGCTCGCGGTGAAGCGAAAGCCGTTGTTTTTGATGGCGGCGTGCACCCGCTCCCGCGCCTCCTTGACCGAGGCATCCGGCAGGCCGACAATGTCAAAATGCGGCAGGCCGTTGGAGATATAGACCTCCACCGACACAAGGTAGCCGCCGATCCCGCTCACGCCGAGGCTCTTGACGGACGAGAACATGTATATCACCTTCCTGATTTCACGTCGTAAGGGCGATTCGGAAATCGCCCGGCGGGGCAAAAGAAAGACCATATAATGCTTACGGCGAATTCGTAAAATCTGCGAATTCGCCGTACATTTCCAAAAACGATTTCAGGCCGCAGGCGGGCGATTCGCGAATCGCCCCTGCAGGCAACGCCGCGCCGGCGCTTTACTCTTCCTCGACTTCTCCGACAACGGCGATGTGCAGCTCGTCGAGCTGTTTCCGGGTGACCTCGCTCGGGGCGCCCATGAGGATGTCCTGGGCGTTCTTGTTCATCGGGAAGGGGATGACCTCGCGGATGGAATCCTCCCCGGCGAGGAGCATGACCATGCGGTCCACGCCCGGGGCGATGCCGGCGTGCGGGGGCGCGCCGTAGCAGAAGGCGTTGTACATGGCGGGGAACTTTTTCTTCACGTCCTCCTCGCCGAGTCTCACCATCTCAAAGGCCTTGATCATGATCTCGGGGTCGTGGTTCCGGACCGCGCCGGAGGAGAGCTCCACACCGTTGCAGACGAGATCGTACTGGTCGGCGGTAATGGTGAGGGGGTCGATCTCCCCGCGCTCCGCCTTGAGCAGCACGTCCAGGCCGCCCGCAGGCATGGAGAACGGATTGTGGCAGAATTCCAGCTCGCCGGACTCCTCGCCGATCTCGTACATGGGGAAGTCCACGATCCAGCAGAACTCGT
>CAMHEN010000148.1 GCA_946184165.1 uncultured Clostridia bacterium
AAACAGGTCCTTTTTTCTTTTCCCCTTGTGTAACACATCATTGACAAACCTACAGCGATAAATAAAGACGCAGCGCCCCGGACTTGTTCAGGCCCGGGGCGCTGTGGTATAATATTAAGCAAGACGCGGCCGCCGCGGAGAACAGGAGGGAACAACCAATGAAGCATGAATGCCGAATCACGGTGCTGGACACCAAGTGCTTCCCGGGCAGAACTTCCGCAACACGGCGGAGGACGCCTGTACGGGCTGAGGCCAAGCGAAATCTGTTGAGGTGAGAATATGAAAAACGGGAAAAAACCTGATCCCGATACAGTCCATCCGATTGCCGGCTACGACAAAGAGATCTATATAAAGCCTACCGTTCAAAACCCCAATATTTCGGTTGGAGATTTTACCTATATTGCAGACTCCCAATTTGAAAGCCATGTCACGCACTTTTATCCTTGGAGCCGGGATAAGCTCATCATCGGGAAGTTTTGTCAAATCGCGTCAGGCGTCGAATTTGTGATGAACGACGCCAATCACCAGATGAACGCCGTAACTACCTTTCCGTTCTACACGCTGGAGGGCTGGGACATGGAGCCGCCTGCTGCTTCGGATATGCCCTTTAAGGGCGATACTGTGGTCGGGAATGATGTATGGATCGGTCAGAACGCAGTGATCCTGCCCGGCGTTCACATCGGCGATGGTGCCATTATAGGCGCAAACAGCGTCGTAGGCTGTCATGTTGCGCCTTATACAATCGTGATCGGCAATCCGGCGAAAGAGCTGCGGAAGCGCTTTGACGATGAGCTGATCAATTTGCTTCTCAGCTTCAAGTGGTGGGATAAGAGCATGGAAGAGATCAATAGTCTGATTCCGGTTCTGACCTGCAGCGATTTGGAGAAGGTCAGGCAAGAGCTGAGGGCAAGACTATGATCATACTGATAACCGGCGCATCGCACACCGGAAAAACACTTTCGGGCAGAGAATATCTGAGAGGCATAAAGTTCCGCATCTGTCCATAAACCATCTGAAATTGAAGAATAGCTTATAAGTACGAATAGTGTGTATAATATGAAAAAACAATTACGAGAAAGCAAAGTATGGCTAAAGACAGCAAGAAAAAGGAAAAACTTCTCACGCGGCAGCAGATCATAAAAAAATACAATATCACCAAAAAGCTCATCCAGGCCTATTTTCCCAAGCCGGAAATCATGCGCGTTCGCGGCCGCGGCGGATCCTGGTGGACGGTTGAGGGCTGGCCGGAGGATGTGGCGGCAAGGGCGATACAGCACCCCGAGATCCAAAAGCTGATGAAAGAGCGGGATGAGAAAGCGCTTCGGGACCGGCAGATCGGAGAGATCATGGAGCTCTACGCCGCTTTCTCACCGGAATCCCTGATCGACAGGGCACAGAGGCTGCATAGGATGTTTGTCCTGCACGTGGGCCCCACCAACAGCGGCAAAACCTACGACGCCATCGAAGATCTGAAAACCCACACGCCGGGCGCCTACCTGGGCCCGCTGCGTCTGCTGGCCCTGGAGATGTTCGACAAGCTCAACGACGCCGGCGTCCCCTGCAGCATGCTGACCGGGGAGGAGTCGATCCCGGTGGAGGGGGCGCAGGTCGTCTCCTCCACCATCGAGCTCTGCAGCTTTAACCGGCACTACAGGACCGCGGTCATTGACGAGGCGCAGCTGATCGCGGACAAGAACCGCGGCTCTGCCTGGCTGCGCGCCATCTGCCTGGTGGACGCGGAAATGGTGCATATCTGTATGGCGCCGGAGGCCCTGCCCTTTATCGAAAAGCTGATTACGAGCTTCGGCGACCCCTACAACGTCGTGTGGCACAAGCGGCTTGCGCCTCTGCGCTACGCGGGCAAATGCAAGGGCTACGGGGATTTCCGGGCGGACGACGCGATCATCTGCTTTTCCCGAAAAAGCGTCCTCTCCACAGCCGCCATCCTGGAGCGGCACGGCTTTCATGCCAGCGTGATCTACGGTGCGCTGCCGCCGGAGGCCAGACGCAGCGAGGTACGCAAATATCTGGCCGGAGAAAACGACATCGTCGTGGCGACGGACGCCATCGGCCTTGGGATCTCGCTGCCGATCAAGCGCGTAATCTTCGCAGAGACGGAGAAATATGACGGAAAGGACTTCCGGCCGCTCACCACCGCGGAAGTCAACCAGATCGGCGGCAGGGCCGGGCGCTATGGACTCAACGAGTACGGGGAGGTCCTGGCCCTCGGCGACACGGAGCTGATCGGGGAGAAGCTCGGCAGGAGCGTCCGGGCGATCAAACAGGCCTGCATCGGCTTTCCCCGGGAGGTCCTGACCACGGCCTACCCCCTGGAGCTGCTGCTCCTGGCCTGGGACAGAATGCCGAGAGAGAGGGACTTCGTGCGGGAGAGCATGCAGGACGCGCAGATCCTGCTGCGCCATTTCCGGAAGCAGATCACGCCGGAGAACAGGGAACTGGTCTTTGACCTGATCACCTGCCCGGTGGACACGCGCGCGGAGGAGCTGGTCCTCTACTGGTCGCGCTGCGCGGAGGCGATCGTAAAGAAAAAACGGGTCCCGACGCCGTGGTTTGGCGACGAGACCCTGCAGGACTGCGAACTGCAGTATAAGGCTTATGATATACGCCATCAGCTGCTCAGACGGATCGGCCTCGAGGACGACTGCACCGAAGAGAGACAGGCTGTCTGCCGGAGAATCGCGGAGCTGATGCGGGAGAACAAGGACCAGTATATCCTGAGATGCCGCGTCTGCGGGAAAGAGCTTCCGATCGGCTCTCTCTTCAACTGCTGTGAGCGCTGCTGGGCCCGGCGGGAGAACGGCGGACAGCCGCGGAGAAACTGATAGAAAAGACGCAGACGGGAGGGGCCGCGCCCCTCCCGTATTTCAGATTATCAGAACAACAGAGAATAATACTGCTCGAACACATCCCGGACATTGTGGATGTGTTTTTTTATACAGATCTCGGCCCGGTCGGCGTCCCGGTCCCGGATCGCCTCGTAGATAGCCGTGTGCTCCTCAAGAGAGTGGTCGCTGCGGCCGGGGATGAGGATGGTCTTGCTGTTGTATTTCTTCATCTGGTTTTTGAGCCGGAGCGTGACCTCCACCGCGGGCTCCAATGAGAACGTCGCCATGGTCCAGACCATGGACATCGACGTCGGCATGGCAAACTCCGACGCCCTCTACGGCGCCTACCACGGCGAGCTCACCTACAAGGACGCCGGCGCCCAGGCGATCGAAGAGGTTGCGGCCCTCTACTACAGCCAGATGCACATCTACACCAAGGACGGCAGCGGCATCGAGTCTGTCGCCGACATGAAGGGCAAGAAGATCTGCGTCGGCTCCCAGGGCACCAGCTGGCTCTACATGGTGTGGGACGTGCTTGACGCCTACGGCATCAAGGAATCCGACATCACCCCCTACTACATGAACTACGCCGAGTCCTCCGAGGCTCTCGCCAACGGCGACATCGACGCGGCCTTCCAGGTCGGCGGCTATCCTCTCGCCGGCATCCAGCAGAGCGCTTCCACCACTGCCTTCAAGTTCATCGGCCTGCCCCAGGATATCATCGACTCCATGCTCGAAAAGTACTCCTACGCCATCCCCGCCACCATCCCTGCCGGCACCTATGAGAAGCAGGCCAACACCGAGGACGTGAACACGCTTGCTTACATGACCTGTCTCTTCTGCGGCGCTGACGCCGACGAGGATATGATCTATGACTTCGTCAAGGCCATGATCGAGACCCTGCCCGCATACCAGGACACCAACGTCGCCACCCGCCAGATCAGCCTCGAGACCATCGCCACTCCCTTCATCCCCCTCAACGCCGGTGCCGAGCGCGCCTACAAGGACGCGGGCATCATCAAGTAAGACAATAAACTGCCATTCTTCCGGGGCTTTGAAAACCAGCTTTTCAAAGCCCCAATTATAAATCAGATTTTGTAAGGGAGTTTGACCAATGAGTGAAGCTGTCAATACCGCTCCGGTCAGCAAGGGAGACCAGATCGTTGACAAGGTATTCCTGTTCCTGTCCACCGTCGTTGCCGTTGTGATGTGCCTGTTCCATCTGGCTGCGGCCTCGCCCTTCCTGCTGCTCAACAACACGGAGCTGGCCGTGATCCACGGCATGTTTATCGTTCTGTTCTTCGTCATGGTGCGCCGCCTGAAGGCGGGCTCCAACGAGGAAGCGGTAAAAAAGACGACCAAGTTCCTCGCGGGCTGCGCCATCGCAAGCGGCGTCCTGTGCCTGCTGTTTGTGTGGCCGCCCGTCTTCAGCAAGTCCCCCTTCACCGACGAGGAGAAGAACATCTTCAAGTGGGTCTTCATCGTCTCCGCCGTTCTCTGCGCCCTGCATGTGATCGCGGGCAGGGTCCCCTCCCTCAAAAAGACGCTGGGCGGAGCCGACCGCGTGTCCATGACGCTGGTCGACGTGCTGCTGATGGTCTCCACCGTGCTCTGTGCCGTCGAGGTTATCAGCCTGCGCAACAGCAATGCGGCCAGCGCCACCCTCTACAGCGATTATCAGTACCTCATCATGATCACCTTTGTGATCACGGCCCTCTGTGTGGGCTATCGCGCCCTGGGCAGGATCCTGCCCACGCTCTGCATCATTTTCGTCATCTACGCCCTCTTCGGCCGCTATCTCCCCGGCGTGTGGGCCTCCGCCCGCATGAGTGTCAAGCGCCTCGGCAGCTACCTCTGCGTCGGCAGCGAGGGCCTCTTCGGCAGCGCGCTTAGTACCGCCGGCAACTATATCTTCCTGTTCGTTCTCTTCGGATCGGTGCTGAGCTTCATCGGCGCGGGCGAGTTCTTCGTCAAGATCGCCTTTGCGGCCTTCGGCCGTGTCTGCGGCGGCCCCGCCCAGGCGTCCATCTACTCCAGCATGCTCATGGGCATGGTCAATGGCTCCGGCGCTGCGAACGTCGTCACCACCGGCACCTTCACCATCCCCCTTATGAAGCGCACCGGCTTTGATCCCGACACCGCGGGCGCGGTGGAAGCGGTTGCCTCCAACGGCGGCCAGATCATGCCGCCCGTCATGGGCGCCGTCGCCTTCCTGATGGCGGACGCCACCGGCATGAGCTACGGCAACGTCTGCCTTGCGGCTCTGATCCCGGCCATCCTGTACTACCTGACCCTCTCCGTCTCTGTCCTGGCCTACAGCCACAAGCACCGCATCCCCGTCAAGGAGAAGGATCCCAACGAGGAGACCGCGGGCCAGATCTTCAAACAGGGCTGGTTCTTCTTCCTGCCCATCTTCTCCCTGATCGTCATGATGGTCATGGGCATGAGCACCAAGCGCGCCGCCCTCATCACCATCATCATGAGCCTCGTGATCGGCCTCATCAATGACCGCAAAAAGTTCACCCTCAAGAATCTGCGCGACCTGTGCGTGGACTCCGCCTCCTCCATGATGACGGTCTCCATCGCCTGCATGATCGCGGGCATCATCGTCGGCGCCATCAATGTCACCGGTTTCGGTCTCAAGATCAGCGGCCTGATTGAAATGCTCGCCGGCGGCAGCATCCTCCTCATGG
>CAMHEN010000149.1 GCA_946184165.1 uncultured Clostridia bacterium
CCCTGTACGACGGCTCCTACCACCCCGTCGACTCCAACGATATGGCCTTCCAGACGGCTGCCCGTCTCGCCTACCAGGACGGCATCCCCAAGGCCAAGCCCACCATCCTTGAGCCCATCGGTCAGCTCTTCGTCACAGTCCCCGATGAGTTCCAGGGCGCCATCATCGGCGACATCAACTCCAAGCGCCGCGGCACCATGATGGGCTCCATGCCCGCCGAGGACGGCATGACCACCATCGAGGCCGAGGTCCCCCTGGCCGAGATGAGCTCCTACACCATCGACCTGCGCTCCATGACCCAGGGCGCCGGCTCCTTCACCTGCAAGTTCGTGCGTTACGAGGAAGCCCCCGGCAACGTGCAGCAGAAGGTCATCGAAGAGGCCAAGGCTCTGGCTGAGCAGGAATAATCATTCAGTGAAAGAATATGGGCGGCCATTCGGTCGCCCATATTTCAGGATAGGGGTCCTGTTATGAAAAACAGACTTTCCAGCATGAAAAACCTGCTCTGGGCGGCGGGCATCCTGTTGAGTCTCGTGGCGCTTCTCGTGGGGCTGGTTTTCGCCATGTCCCAGAAGAACACCGCGGAGCGGCCGGACGGCACCCTCGTCCTGGGGCAGATCGAGCGCACCAGAGCCGCCGACGACGCCGGCGTGATCGGGATGGAGAACGCCGCCGGCCCGGTGCTCTTCACACTCCCCGAGAGCAGCAAAGGCAATCTCGAATCCGTCTTCGGCATGACCTTCCTCTGTGACAAGACCGTTTTGGGTCTGCGCACCTACGCCTCCCACTACGGCGATGGAATCACCGCGCAGATCTGGTCGGATGACGGCAGCGGGCTGAGCGCGAAAAACGCGGCCGATACCAGCATCGTCTTCTATGACGGGTCCCTGATCACCGCGGCCAACGCCGCCATGGTCACAAGACCCAAGACCATGGTGCTCTACCTCGGCGGGGACGGTCTCGCCGAAACGAGCGAGCAGGAATTTATCGACGGGTACACGGGCCTTATCGATTCCATCCGCAGCGCAAGCCCCGCGACTCAGATCATCGTTTGCTCCATCGGCTCGGTGAGCAGCAACTACCAGGGCGGCGACGGGCTTAATCCCCAGCTCATCTCCCGCGCCAACGCCTGGATCCGCCAGGTCTGTGTCAATACCGGCGTGTACTATGCCGATCTCGCGGCCTTCCTCAACGATGACTACGGCTTTCTCTCCGACGCGTTCCTGATGCCGGACGGGCGCAGCATCGCCGCCGCCGGCATCGCGCTGATCGTAGACTATTTCCGCTTCCACTATGTGTGATTTTTTCCTTGTGCATTATTGTCAGGATTTTTCCGGTTTACATGGCTAAAGTATGTTCAATCTTCTGATTCTGTCCCGCCGGGCTTGACAGGCCGGCGGGACAGATTTATAATGCAGCCAAATCCGGGAAAGGAGCAGGGTCACGATGCGTATCAAATCCGTCAACAGCATGATGATGGAGATGTACATGTGCGGCATGTGCATGATGATGCGCGCCCTGAAATCGTGACGCTCCAGGTTCCTCTCCTGTTTGAAGGAAGATAATCTTCAGGCTCGGAAACCATGGGAGTTTTCCGGGTCTCTTTTTTTAGGCAACACCGCACAATCCGCCTTCAGCATCTCCTGGAATATTTGTGCCCTGATTTCGTCACTTTTTCTTGAGGTACACAAAGTACATCTGCAAAAAAGTGCCATCATCAGAACCCAAATTATCTCAGGATCTGCTTTCGCCGAATTATGCGGTCTCGCCTTGGCTCATATAATTCTTTTGCGTTTTCTATATTTCCGAAAGGAATCAGGCACATGATCGAGTTAAAAGAACTGTGTAAGACCTATTCCTCATCCTCCGGCGATGTGGAGGCGCTGCGGGACATCAACCTCAGCATCCGGGACGGTGAAATTTTCGGCATCATCGGCCTCTCCGGCGCGGGCAAAAGCACCCTCGTGCGCTGTATCAATCTGCTCGAGCGCCCCACCTCCGGCAGCGTCATCATCGACGGACAGGATATCACCCAGCTTCCCCGACCGGAGCTTCTGCGCATGCGGCGGACCATCTCGATGATCTTTCAGGGCTTTAATCTCCTCGAGCAGCGCAGCGTCCTCCGGAACGTGACCTTCCCGCTGGAGATCGCGGGCGTCAGGAAACAGGCCGCGAAGGAAAAGGCCATGGCGCTTTTGAAGGTCGTGGGCCTTGAGGAGAAGGCGAACGCCTATCCATCCCAGCTCTCCGGCGGCCAGAAGCAGCGCGTCGCCATCGCCCGCGCCCTCGCCTCCGACCCGCACTACCTTCTGTGCGACGAGGCCACCTCCGCTCTCGATCCGAACACCACCCGCTCCATCCTGGAGCTTCTGCGCAAGATCAACAAGACCCTCGGCGTTACCATCGTCGTCATCACCCATGAGATGAAGGTCATCGACCAGATCTGCGACCGGGTCGCCGTCATCGACCAGAGCCGCATCGCCGAGATGGGAAAGGTGAGCGACGTGTTCACAAACCCCAAGTCCCAGATCGCGCGCGAGCTCATCCTGCCCCAGGACCGCGCCGCCATCGACACCACCGGCGGCAAGAAGATACGTCTGATCTTCGACGGGATGCACAGCCAGGAGCCGATCATCTCCCGCATGACGCTGGACTGCCAGGCGCCTGTCAACATCCTGTTTGCGGACACCAAGGACTTTGACGGCATCGTATACGGCCACATGATCATCGAGCTTCCCACGGACGACAACCAGGCGTCCAAGATCCTCACCTGGCTCAAAAACAGCCCTGTCAAATGGAAGGAGGAGGACTGATGCTCTCCGAAACTTTTTACAAGCTCTGGGAGGCGGGGATCCTCCAGCGCGGCATCTGGGAGACCATTTATATGACCTTCCTCTCCACCGCCATCTCGTATGCGATCGGCCTGCCCCTCGGGGTGGTGCTCAACATTACGGACCGGGAGGGGATCTATCCCGTCGCCTGGCTCAACCGCGTACTCGGCGTCATCGTAAACTTCTTCCGCTCCATCCCCTTCATCATTCTGATGGTCGCCATGCTGCCGGTGGCAAAGCTCGTGGTGGGCACCTCCCTCGGCAACAGCGCCATGATCGTCATGCTGGTCATCGCGGCCTCCCCCTATATCGCCCGCATGGTGGAATCCTCCCTCAAGGAGGTGGACGCCGGCGTCATCGAGGCAGCCCAGTCCATGGGCTCCAACAACTTCCAGATCATCACCAAGGTCCTGCTGCCGGAGGCCAAGCCCGCCCTCATCATGGGTGCCGTGATCTCCATGGTCACGATCCTCGGCTACTCCGCCATGTCCTCCACCATCGGGGGCACCGGGCTCGGCCAGATCGCCATCAGCTACGGCCACCAGCGCTTCAACCCCGACATCAAGTGGATCTGTGTTTTTCTGACTGTAATAATCGTCCAGATTATTCAGGAGGTGGGGACTGCCATTGCGCACCGCACCGATAAACGTATCACCAAGTAAATCAAAAGGAAAAGGAGAATACGAACATGAAAAGAAATCTTGCCCTGATTCTTGCCGTCGCGCTGCTCGCCCTCGTTCTCAGCGCCTGCGGCTCCTCCGCGCCGGCAGCCACCGCCGCCCCCACCGAGGCCCCCGCAGCCACCGAAGCTCCCGCAGCCACCGAGGCCCCCAAGGCCGAGTCCGTCAAGCTCGTCATCGGTGCGAGCTCCACGCCCCACGCGGAGCTGCTCGAAATCGTAAAGCCCAAGCTCGCCGAGCAGGGCATTGAGCTCGACATCAAGATCTATGACGACTATGTCCTCCCCAACACCGCCCTGCAGGACGGCAGCCTGGACGCCAACTACTTCCAGCACGCCCCCTACATGAACAGCTTCAACGCCTCCAACGGCACCGATCTCGTCTCCGCCGGCCTTGTCCACTATGAGCCCATGGGCATCTACAGCACCACGCTCAAGGCTCTGAGCGATCTCGCCGCCGGCGCCACGATCCTGGTTCCCGACGATGTGTCCAACCAGACCCGCGCCCTGCTCCTCCTCCAGCAGGAGAATCTGATCGTCCTGCCCGAGGGCGCCTCCGTTGACTCCGCCCCCTCCGTGCTCGACATCGTGGACGCCAAGGGCTACAACGTTCAGGCCGCCCAGGCCGACACCATCCCCTCCCTGCTGAAGAACAGCGCCGAGGGCACCATCGCCGTCATCAACTACAACTACGCCCTTGAAGGCGGCTTCAAGACCACCGACGCACTCGCCATCGAGGATGCCTCCGGCAGCGCCGCCCAGACCTATGCGAACCTGGTTGCCGTCCGCCGCGGCGACGAGACCCGTCCCGAGATTCAGGCCCTGGTAGCGGCTCTGCAGGACGGCGCAGTCGAAGCCTTCAACGAGAAGACCGGCGCCGGCATCGTCTCCATCAAGTAATCCCTTACGCGATACAGAGAACATTCGACCCGAGAAGCCCTATTCGTAACAGTTATGTTACAAATAGGGCTTCCCTTTTTGAGATTTATGCGGTATAATACCTCTGTTATTATACGGATTCCTGTATCCGTCTGTAAAGGAAGGCGAACCCACTTGAAGAAGAGGAATACTGTTAAGATCATCCTGATCGTATTGTGCATCATCCTGCTGTGTGTTTTCGCATTCAGCGCTTATAAGATCATCTCCACGCTGCGCGGCTATAAGCAGGCCGAGCAGGCCTATACGGAGGTCGCGAACCAGTTTGTCTCCGTGACGACGGCCGCCCCCGTCTCCCCCGTCTCCCCCACCCCCGCCGCGGCGGAGGATACCGAGCCCAAGGGCGACGGCATCGACCCCGAGGTCAGCCCGCTGAACATCGACTTTGCCGGTCTGCGCGCCCAGAGCACCGATTACGTGGGCTGGATCTACAGCCCGAACACCAAGATCAACTACCCCATTGCCTACGCGGCGGACGACAACTTCTACTATCTCGACCACATCCCCGGCGAGATTCAGAACGCGAACGGCACCATCTTCATCGACGGCCGCAACGCCTCCGACTTCTCCGACCAGAACACCTGCATCTACGGCCACAACATGAACGACGGCTCCATGTTCGCGAGCCTGCGCGATTACCGCGACGCGAGCTATTATGACTCCCACAAGGTGATCTACCTGAGCACCCCGGACTTCAATTACCGTCTTGACCTCATCGGCGGCTTCGTCACGGAGCCCACCTCCTTCGCCTATGCGAGGAACTTCGACTCCCCCAATCAGTTCCTGGGCCATGTGGAGCTCGTGAAGGAGCTGTCCACCTTCAAGTCCGATGTGGAGGTCGGGGAAAACGACAAGATCGTTACGCTCTCCACCTGCACCTATGAGCGCGACGACGGACGCTATGTCGTGGTCGGCAAGCTCACCCGGATCCACTGATCCCGTCTCCGCATTTGAAGGGGCTGTGAAAAAAGCCCCCTTATCAAGCATGCAGTACCATCAGCACCGCAGGGGCCGAAGCCCTCGGCGGCCCGCGCGTGTCTTTTAATTAAGAAAACAGCCCCCGGCAAAAACGTACTTTGTTACGAATTT
>CAMHEN010000150.1 GCA_946184165.1 uncultured Clostridia bacterium
CTTTCACGGGTGCTCCGTCAGGAGCAGTTTCCTATAAAAAAAAAGAAGGGGGCCTGCCGCTGTGGGCAGACCCCCTTCCCTGTTCTTTTTTGCTGTTTACAGCTGGCGCAGGATATACTGCTTGACCTTCTCCAGCGTGCTTCGCTTCCAGGCGCCCTCTGCCGCGGTGGCCGCAAAGGGTGCGATGATGTGGAAGTCCATGTGTTCGCCCTCGTAGTAGCCGTCCGGTTCGGTGCTGTTGTAGTACGCGTTCCAGACCTCCTCCGGAGCGTTGGTGAAGCGCTCGGGCTCCAGATAGCACAGCGTCCGGCGGTTTTCCGTGTCGAAGGCCTTGGCGTTCAGCGGGGCCAGCAGGCGGTATTCCTCTTCGCAGACGTCGGTGAAGATGTCCGGCAGCGGCGCGACGTCGATGCGCTCGTCGCCGCGGACGATCTGCAGACCTGTCGCCTCAAAATCCAGCTTCTCCTCGGTAAAGATCAGCTTGAGCAGTACGCCCACGTCGGTGTACTGGTGCACGCGCTGATAGTTGGTATCGAAGATGAAGTTGCCCAGGGAGTAGAAGATCGCCTTGCCGTTGTCAAACAGCTCGTAATTCTCCGGCACGTGGGGGTGGTGCGCCACCACCACGTCAGCGCCCAGCTCCAGGAACTTCAGATACCGATCCCTGGTGTAGGGATTGGGCAGGCTGGTGAACTCCTCGCCGCCGTGGGAGACGACCACGCACCAGCGGCACTTGCCCTTGACCTCCGCGATGCGCTTTGCTATGTACTCCATATCGTTCCAGCGGAAAATGCCCGGCTCGGTGGCGGTGGCAGGGATGCACTCCGACAGATACGCCACACCAAACATGCCGATGCCGCCCGCCTCATCCAGGTAAACCGGCTCGGATGCCTCCACCTCGTTGAGACCGGCGCCGATCGTCCGGCAGCCCAGCTGCGCCGCCAGGGCGCGCGTGTTCACCAGGCCCTCGCGGCCGGCGTCCATGGTGTGGTTGTTGCCGATGGACCAGATGTCCGCGCCGATGCGCCGGAGCACCTGTGTCACCTCGGGACTCATGCTGTGGAAGAACACACCGTGGCTTCCGTTGTCCTCCGCGTCGATGAGCGGGCCCTCCACGTTGGCCACTACGTGATCCGCGCTGTGGAAGAAGTCCAGCAGCGGCTGGGAGAGCAGGTTCTCGTCCTTCCACCGCTGGTCCATGTAGCGGTCAAAGCCGATGTCGCCGGTGAAAATGATCGAAGTTTTGTTCTTTTGATTCGCCATGCTTGTCTCCTGTTCAACGAATGCGCTTGAGGGTCTCCAGCGTCAGCTGCCACACGCGCCGGGTGGAGGCGATGTGCAGCCGCTCCCGCGGCGTATGGATGTTGGTCAGGTCAGGGCCGAAGGAGATGCAGTCCAGCTCCGGCATCTTGCCGGAGAGGATGCCGCACTCCAGTCCCGCGTGGAGCGCCGCAATGGTCGGCTCCTCACCGTAGACGGCGCGGAAGGCCTCCACCGTGACGTCGCGCAGCGGGGAGTCGGGCCGGTACTCCCAGGCGGAGTAGGACGCGGGGATCTCGATGCTGCCGCCCAGGGCTTTGGTCAGCGCCGCCACGCGCTCGGTGGTCTCGTCCTTCTGGGAGTTGACGCTGGAGCGCACCATGAAGCGGGCCGTCACCTTGTCCTCCTCGGAGAACACCTGACCCAGGTTGAGGGAGGTCTGCACCAGGCCCGGCACGTCGGCGCTCATCATCTGCACGCCGTTGGGCGCGCAGAACAGAAAGCAGATCACGCGGCGGGTGCTGTCCGCGTCCAGCGCGGGGCCGGCGGCCTCCGCGGGGGAAAGACGCACGGATACGCCGCTGTCCGCGGTGTGGAACTCGCCCTTGAGCGCCGCGTCCAGCTCGGTCACGACGCGCTGCGCTGCGGCGGCGTTCGCCACGGTGATCACCGCGGAGGCGTCCCGCGGGATGGCGTTGTCCTTGGTGCCGCCGCGTACGTCCACGATGCGCACTTCGGTCTTCTCCGAAAGCTCATAGAGCGCGCGGCCCATGAGGATGTTGGAATTGGCGCGGCCCTTGTGGATCTCCTCGCCGGAGTGGCCGCCGATCAGCCCATCCACCGTCAGGGTGAAGGTCTCGCCGGCGAAGGGCTCGCGCTTCACGGGAAGGGTGCACACCGCGCGGGTCGAGCCGGCACAGCTGACGGTCAGCACCTTCTCCTCCTCGGAGTCGATGTTGATCATGTACTTTGCCTTGAGGTCGGAGGCGTCCAGCGCGCGGGCGCCGATCATGCCCACCTCCTCGTCCACGGTGAACAGGCACTCCAGCGGTCCGTGGGCGATATCGTCCGCGTCCAGGATCGCAAGGCCCATCGCCACGGCGATGCCGTCGTCCCCGCCCAGAGTGGTGCCCCGGGCGCCGACCTCGTCACCGTCCACGAACAGGTCGAGACTCTCCGTCTCCATGTCCTTGGCGCAGTCCGGATCCTTCTCGCAGACCATGTCCATATGGCCCTGCAGCATCACCGTGGGGGCGTTTTCGTAACCCGGCGTCGCGCCCTTCCAGATGATGACGTTGTTGGCCTCGTCCTGGCGGTACTTCAGCCCGCGCTCTTTGGCGAAGGCGACCAGATAGTCGCTGATGGCCTTCGTGTGATAGGACCCGTGGGGGATGGCGCAGATCTGCTCAAAAAAGTGAAAAACGTTTTTCGGCTCCAGGCCGGATAGCACATTCATCCTATAGCCTCCTCTTGCTCCTCGCACAGGAGAATTTCTTTGCTGCGCTCAAATTCATAGCTGCGCAAGCCACGCTTGTCCGTCTCGATTTCTCCGAGTTGGTTGTCGTAAGGATCCATGCGCCAATACTGTTTCGGGACAGTAAACGGCGCTTGGAATTCACGATTCGCCACCATACGGTAAGCGTCAAGATTTCCGAAGTAAAAGCGGCGGCGCTCTTCATTCTGCGCGCGCACTGCCGCAGTACCGTAGGACGGGTCAGCAAAAAGCCATCCGTAAGGTGCAATATAAAAGCGCACCCAATCATGTCCCCCGATAAAATCTGGCTCCGCCGTCAGTCCGCTCTGCCATTGCGCGGGAATACCGGCACAACGGCAAAGCGTAAGGAACAGCAGTGCAAACACACCGCAATCGCCGGTGTAGCTGCGGGCACAGGACTGCGCAATGTCCTCCAGAATAAAGTACGAGGGCATAAAGTTGTACCGCATCTGCAACGTAATGAAATCATAAAACCGGCGGGCCTTTTCCAGCGGATTATCCGTGCCTTTCGTCAGTTTGTCCACAAGAGAATGGATGAACGGAGTAAATACGACGTGCGGAGCGATCTCTTCCGTATCGAAGGTCGGCTGTACCGAATCCGCCCGGACATCAGAGAGATCGTGATACGTTGCCGTATGCAAATAGGAATACTCCACGACAAACGGATGATTCTCTGTCATCGTCTCCTCCCAGCAAACCGTGCGCTGCGCGGCATCCTCCGGTGCCACACGCCCGGTCTCCGGAAAAATCTTTTCAATGCGGATATCGCTCTGCTGCTCGCATGCTGCAGGAATAGGCAGGTGCGCGCGGACAAACATTCCCGGCAAGAAGCACTCATCCTTCACACGCACGCTCGCGCGGATGCGGATACGGTTGGTCATGCTTCCGTTCTGCCGCATCAGACGTGCCACGCGATCCAGGCGGCCTTCGCCCTCTTCCCGCGTCACGCTCTCCACGCCATGCATCATAACGCCTGCGCGCTGTGCAAAGGCAGGTTCAGCCTTGCACATGGAGGAAAAGAAGCGGTTGAAAAAGTGCATCTCTCCGTTGAGATAGACCCAGCCAATCTTACCTGCGTCCACGCGTTCGTCAAATTCCTTTTCTGTGAAGTCCGGAATATGTTGCCGTATTTCAGCAAGCGCATCTGCGCGGGTCAGCGGATAATCTTCCGGTATACGGCACATAATCTCGCGTTCGACCGTCATACAGTTGCGCAGCGCTTCAGGTAAATCCTGCCGTCTGAGTTCCCTGTCAATCAGCCGAATTGCACCTTCCAGATCGCCCCATGCTTTGCGGCGGGCAATGTCTTCTGGCAATCCCACGCTCAAGAAGCGAAACATTTCATTCTGATTCATTATGCTTCTCCTGTTTGTGCCGAGGTGCAAAAGCACCTCGGCACATCAAAATCAAGACAGCATTTTCAGCAATGCGCCCATACCAAGGCCGGCAAAATTACCAATTGCCGCGCCAAGCACACCCATGAGAACGCCGATACCGGCATACGCCTCATTGTACGAGCAAGCGATGATCGGTGCAGAAGCAGAGCCGCCGATATTTGCCACCGACGCCGTGGAAACCATGCACAGATCCCAGTGGAACAGCTTCGAGAGAATGTACATACCGACGACATGAATCACAAGAATGAACACGCCGTAGACAACCCACATCGGGGCGGAAAGCAGATCGTTCAGCGGAGCCTGCGTAGCAAGCAGCGAAACAACCGCATACAGCAGGATCGTGGAAAGCTCTTCCACAGCAGGCAGACGGCCAATGGACGTCATGGCACATACCAGACCAAGGATCGTGACGAACACGGTGGTGCAAGTGCCCTTATCAAACATACCAAGGCCGATAGCCTTAAAGCCGGTATTCATCAGGAGACCGATCTTCTGAGCGCAAGCGGAAACCATCAGTGCAAGACCGATCAGCCAGATCCAGTCGGCAGCCTTGGCCTGCTTTTTATCCTTGGCGATTTCAGCGTTTGCCGCGTCAGCAACCGCCATCAGCTTGGATTTGTCAGCCTTTGTGGCATTATCCCACTTATCCGCATACTTCACCATGAACAGCAGCAGCGCAATCCACAGCGAATAGCACACCGTATCAAGCGCAAGTGCGCAGGCATATGCGCCTGGATCGACCGGCAGTGCGTCACCCATAGCCGCCATGTTAGCGCTTCCACCAACCCAAGAGGCATACAACGCAGCGGTTGCACCCCAGGTATCGGCACCGAGAGCACCCTTGAAAATGGGGTAGCCGACCAAGAATCCAACTGCAAGCGTCAGTGAGCAGCCAAGAAAGATTGCAATCATGCGACCGGAGAGCTTTGCCAGCTTGCGAAAGTCGCAGCGCAGCAGCATGACAAAGATCATCGCATAAAGCAGGTTGTTTTTCAGCACACCGTAGGCAGCGGAGCACTCCTCACTGTTGTACAGGCCCATCGTACAAAAGGCCATGTTGAGGATGTAGATCCACACCAGCGGAGGTGCATAGTTGAACACTTTCCACTTGCCGTACTTTTCCAGTGCCAGCAGACTGCCGGCAAGGAACAACAGAAACGCGATGTAAGTAAAGCCATTGGTAATCGTAAACATAGTTTCTCCTCCTTAAAATTTTATTTTAAGCGGGTGGGTTAGTCCCCCCCTAAAAACAAAAAATCCCAGCAGTCGGGCACAAAGAAACGCCTGAGCATACTGGGTTTCAGCTGCGACGCTGTCGGGGGAACCG
>CAMHEN010000151.1 GCA_946184165.1 uncultured Clostridia bacterium
TTCATTATTACTATAGCGCATCTGCAATGATCGTGCAACGGCGGTTTCGGGTTTGGAATCTCGTTGATATCATAGATTTTCCCGTGTTTTTCTTCACATGCTACACAACGTCGTTCGTCCTCAAGCTTATGACGGATATCTGTTATGAGATGTTCGATCTTGCGGATACGGAAAAACAGTTATCCGCAGCAGTTGGGCAAAAACAAAAAAGCTACATTCCAACCGTCAGGCCAAAAATGTAGCTTTTAACTGTGTCTAATCTTTACACTAAAGATGCCGCCCGCACATACCAAAACGGGAGTCCCCCATGAGACTCCCGTTTTGGAAAGGAAGAAGGACACAGCGGATATGCAGTTTTCGCGGCAAGCCTTGATCGTCGCACGTTACTCGCGCGTCGCTATGCTCTTACGCAAACCGCGGAAACGGAATGGAGCTGGGTTCTTCTGACATGGCGGACAGGGTGGGATTCGAACCCACGAGCCTCTTGCGAGACTACCTGATTTCGAGTCCTGTGCGATACTGTACACTTGGCCCCTTTTTCGTGTCGCGGCGTTCACGGCGCAAACCCCTGTGCTATCAACGACTTCCGGACCCGACCTTCAAAAAGTCCAAGGTTCGTCGAGCCTTGCGGATTTTCCTTTCTTGCATTTTTTCTTGCCTGATTTCTTGCCGTTTTCGGAATTTGGCAAGACAGCTTGCAAGAAAACAAAAGCATTCATAAAAATGGCATTACACGGACGGTGAAATTTTCGGATCAGACTATAAGGAAAGGGTCACCGCCATGAAAAAGCAAACCGATGTACTCGCCCACTACCCGGACATACTCTGTCAGGGGCAGCTCTGTGAGGCCGCCCATATCAGCAAGCGCCGCGCCCGGTATCTGCTGGACAAGGGCCTTATCCCCAATGTCCACAGCCCCAACCGGCGGCTGGGGTATAAAATCAAAAAGGAAGATGTGCGCGTCTTCCTCCGGGAGCTGAAAGAGAACCCGGAGCGCTATGCCCTCCCCGCAAGTGCCCGCCCCCGAAAACCCGCCTCTCCGAAGCTGCTGGAGGCATATTATCTGGCCCAGCTCGAAAGCTATCCGGACATTCTGGACGCAAAGCAGGTCATCGAGCTGACCGGCTACGGTACTACCTCTGTCCACCGCTGGCTCTCCTCCGGCAAGCTCAAAAGCTTTCTCTGCGGCAACAAGCGCCGGATTCCGAAAAAGTTTCTGCTGGCCTTTCTGCTGTCGAAAGCGTACAACGAGATCCCCCATAAGTCCGGAAAGCACCAGGCCGTGCTGCGCAGGTGCCGGGGAAAGGCGGCGGCGGAATGAGAGTCGATCTTGCCGAGCTGAACGCCTGTCCGCCCCTCCTGAATCAGAAGCAGCTGCGCCGCGTCTGTCACATCAGCCCGCGCACTGCCCACTATCTGCTCCAGAGCGGCGCGATCCCTAATGAGCGCGGCAGCCAATACCAAATCCGCCGCGAGGACGTCCTCGCGTTCATGCAGTCATCGGAAAAGCTCCTGGTCCCCGCGCCTGTCCGCACGTCCGTGGGAAAGTGGGGCAAGCCTCATACCGTGCGTCTCCTGCCGCCCGAGGCAGCACCGGAGTCCACGCTGCGCGCATACTATATCAACACGTTTGCCGAGCTTCCCGATGTGCTGACCGTCCCTCAGATCAGTGCCGCCACCGGCTACAACGTCCGCACCGTGGGTCAGTGGCTGCGCCGGGGACGGATGCGGTACATCATGCTCGACCGGGCCTACCACGTCCCCAAACGCTGGGCTATCGACTACCTCTGTTCCGACCAGCATAACAGTACACACCGCAAAAGTCCCCAGCATGTGGCCGCACTCTGGGCGGCTTATGAGGGAGGTGTGACGGCATGAGCTTTATCGAAGAACTGTTTTACGGAAATCTGGACCCGCAATCCCGCCCTCGCCGTTCGACGTGCCGTGTCTCCCGCGCTGTCGCCTCCCTTGACGAGCTGGAGGACGCCCTCACCGAAAGGCTTCAGGGCGAGGACAAGCGTCTGTTTCTGAAATTTGTGGACGCCTACGACGAGTTTTTGGGCAGCGCCGATCTGGAGAGCTTCACCTGCGGCTTCCGCCTCGGCGCCGCGTTCACCTACGATACCTTTGTCGAAAAAGAATAAGCGGAAGTTCTTGACTTCGCCGTTCGGCGCAGCTTATAATGAATCAAACGATTCTGCGCCGAACGGCTTATTTTTTGTTTTGCGCTAATAGATTTGTGCGAACGGCGAAACGGAGGCTTTTTCATGATTACCGACGCGAAATCCTTTGGCGAGGCGCTGCGTAAGCGGCGCAAGGAGCTTGGCTATACCCAGGCTTTTCTCTCGGAGTTCAGCGGCTTCAGTGTCAGCTTTATTTCCGATCTGGAAAACGGCAAGAGTACCGCCGAGCTGGGCAAGGCGATCTTTCTCGCCAATCTGCTGGGGCTTGACTGCAGCCTGACGCCGAGGAACTGAGCCTATGAAAGAACTGCTTGTCAGCATAGAGCGCGGCGGCGAAAGGATTCCTGTGGGCTTCATTCGCGGCGAGGGTTCCGCCGACGCCCGTTTTGCCTATTCCGACACCTGGCTGTGCGATCCCACCTCGGCTCCGATCTCCCTGAGCCTCCCCTTGCAGGAAGCGCCCTTCACTCCCGCGCAGACGAAAGCCTATTTCGACGGTCTGCTGCCGGAGGGCTTTACCCGCAGCACCGTCGCCCAATGGATGCACGTGGACGATGGGGATTATCTCTCGATCCTCCACGGTCTGGGCCGGGAGTGCCTCGGCGCTCTTTGCATCACCGAGGAGGGTGAAGATCCGCAGGCCTCCTATGAGAAGATCACACGGGAACAGGTGCGGGAGCTTGCCGCCGAGGGCGCATCCAAATCCGCCGAGATCGTGACGAGCACGCATCTCTCCCTGACCGGCGCGTCCGGAAAGGTCGGTCTCTATTTCGACGCGCCTACCGGGGGCTGGTATCTCCCCCGCGGGACTGCGCCCAGCACTCACATCGTCAAGCAGAGTCACCTCCGCCTTGACGCGATCGTGACCAATGAGCGGCTGTCACTTCTGACGGCGGCGCGCTGCGGCATTCCCGTGTCCGGGAGCTTCATCGTCAACACCGGCGGCGGGGCGGAACATGAGGTTCTTTTCGCCACGGCACGCTATGATCGCTTTTTCCCCGCTGCGCCGAAACGGATCAGCGGCCTGCCCTCTCCGCAGCGACTGCATCAGGAGGACTTCGCCCAGGCGCTGGGGATTCCGGCAAACATGAAATATGAGAAGGAACCCCGCAGCTATCTGCGGGAGATGTTTGCCCTTCTGCGCAGGGCCTCCGGCGATCCGATCACCGATCAGCTTCGGCTCTGGGACCTGCTGGTGTTCAACTGGCTGCTGGGCAACACCGACGCCCACGTGAAGAACTTCTCTCTGCTTTACAGCCCCGATCTTCGGCGCGTGCGTCTGGCCCCGGCCTACGATCTTGTCAGCACCGCCGCTTACCGGCAGAGCACGCGCGAGATGGCGTTTTATACCGGCGGTGCGCTCCTCCTCGACGATGTGACGGAGGATGCCTTCCGCCAGGCCGCGCGCGACGTTGGTCTCGGCGAACGGATGGCCATGCGGCGTTTTGATGAGATGTGCCGCCGTTTCAAGCCCGCGCTGCATGAATCAGCCGAGGAGCTGATTGCCGCCGGCTACGACAAGGCCGCCGACCTGGAAGGGCGCATCCTCCAAAGCGGAGGCATTGCAAAGATCGGATGACATGACTGAGACTCTGCAAATCGAAAAATCGCACATTCGACAGATCAACGCCTCTCTTGTACAATGGCAGTACAAAGGAGGCGTTGATTATGCATAACACGATTTACGAACAGTCCGGCGGCAGCTATACCCAAGTCGGAGATTATCTGCTCCCCGATCTGCTGCCCGGAAATGAAGAAAGCGCTGTCGGCATCTGGGGCCGACGGCACGCGCGCTGGCTGCGCCAAAACAGGCGCGTGACCTATACCAATCTGCTGACAACCGGCAAGCTCCCCGGCTATCTGACCGAAATTGACGGGCAAGCGCAGGAGATGTTTTCCCGACTGATTGAGCAGTACGCCGCCACTGAGGGGATTACGGAACAGCTGAAAGCTGAGGATCAGCTTGCCTGGGTCGGGTGGATGAACAGCATCCGCGAACGGGTCGAAGAGATCGTACTGAGCGAGCTGGTGTATTGCTGAAAGGAGTGGCCTGAGAATGCAAGTTCTTGAAGATCTCTACATGGGCGATATTCATCCCAGCGAGCGCAGCTTCAAAAAGGGCAGTCAATATGCCAATGCCTTGAATGAGGCAGTAAAAGCCGGGGACGCTTTGATCGGCACTCTCACAGAGAAGCAGAAGGAGCAGTTTGAAGCCTACATGACTGCCCAGCGTGAGGTCAACGTATTGACCGACTGCGAAACTTTCTGCTATGCCTTCAAGCTCGGCGCAAAAACCATGATGGATGTGTTGACTGACGAACCCATGAAAGAACTGTAACAAGGTGCAGAGGCCAGGATTGCTGTATATCGTCAATCCTGGCCTCTATTGTATTTGTTGCCCTGTATACATGCGCGCTCCACGATGTATTCGATGAATTTTCTGGAAGCTCTGTCCAACTTCTCATAGTCCTGAAAGATCACACCGATGCTGTAATTGATCGTCTCATCGGCAAAGGGTACGACAGCAATGTTCGGATAGACCGCCCGGACAGCGGGAATGTCCACCGCGATAAAGATCCCCTTGCCGCTGTTGACCAGTGCAAACAGCTGATCCATATCCGCGGAGGCCAGAAGCTTATTGGGCTTAAAGCCCGCCTCTCGCGCCTTGTCATTCAGAAGGCTGTGGTAATGTGACTGCTTTTCCAGTGTGAGAAACTTTTCATCCCGAAGGTCTGCAAAGTCGATACGCTCCTTCCCGGCAAGAGCGCTGTCTTTCGGAACGTATAGGCAAAGCGGGATGGTCTTGACCGGGATATAGGGAAAGCGCTGACCGTGGCGGTTTTCGGGGATCGCAAGCAAGCCGAAGTGCTGCTCATTTTCAGCAACAAATCGGTCTACGTCTTTATCTGACATCTCAAGCCGCTCCAAGGTAATCTCCGGGTGCTGCTCCTGAAAGGACAGGAGCATGGAGGCGTCGAGCTCCCGGAAGATCTGCGGCGCGCAGGCGAACGTGACTGTGCGGGGACGGTGATCCAACGCGGAGACCGTCCGGCTGAGTGTGCTGTGAAAGCTCTGTACCAGAGGTTGGAATTGATCATAGAAGTATTGCCCCTCCGGTGTCAGGCTACTGCCCTTTGAGGTGCGTGCAAAGAGCTTACAGCCCAGTTCCTCCTCCATGTTGGCTATGCAGCGGCTCAGTGCCTG
>CAMHEN010000152.1 GCA_946184165.1 uncultured Clostridia bacterium
GGCAGATCTGCCTGATCGGCGCTGTCCTCATGGTCATCTGCGGCGTTCTCAAGCCCAAAGAGGCCGGCAAGGCCATCCCCGTGAGCATGCTGCTCCTGGTTGTCGGCGCGCTTGCCATGGCGGGCGCTCTGTCCGGCACCGGCGCCGGCGACTGGATCGGCGGCGGCATCGCCAAGGTCGTTGCAAAGGTCAACAACAACTACGTCGTCGGTCTCATCTTCTTCGTGATCCCCTTTGTCCTCACCCAGTTCATGTCCAACCGCGGCGCAATGCTCATCTTCATCCCCATCGCGATTGCGACCTGCCACAAGGTCGGCGGCGATCCCCGCGGCCTCATCATCCTGATCCAGGCTGCCGCACTGACCGCGTTCATGACCCCGATGGCCACGGCTGCTGTCCCCTACATGATGGAGTACGGCGGATACGACCAGAAGGATATGTTCAAGGGCGGCTGGCTCTTCGCCATCATCGGATGCATCATCTCCGTCGGCTGGATCATGACCGTCATGCCCGTTCTCTGATCATAACATAAAAGCATAAAACATATCGACCGCCCCTGTCTGATCACAGGGGCGGTTTCTGAAACAGGAGGAAGACGCCATGGAACGCAAGTACCCCCATCTCTGCAAGCCCATCCGCATCGGCAACGTCTGGTACCGCAACCGCATGTTCTCCACCCCCATGGGCGGCACGGACATCGAGCTTGACGGCTGCATCGGCCCCAAGTCCCAGGCCTTCTATGAATACCGCGCCAAGGGCGGCTGTGCTGCTGTCACCGTCTCGGAACTGATGGTGCACCCCAGCGACGGCAGCCACGCCTACCGCTTGGATGAGAGCATCTTAAATTCCCTCCCAAAGGCCACCTACACCGCCGACGCCATCAGAAGGCATGGCGCGATCCCCAGCATTGAGCTTTCCCACTCCGGTATGTTCGCCGGGACCTATATGACCGACAAGAACAAGCAGCACGGGCTCAACCAGTGGTCTGCCGACGACGGCGTACGGGCCGACGGTGTGCCCTACAAGGCCATGAGCAAGGAGATGATCGACGAGATCGTCGCGGCCTACGGCCACGTGGCCGGACTCTGCAAGCGGGCGGGCTTTGAGATGGTCATGGTCCACGCGGGCCACGGCTGGCTTCTCAACCAGTTCCTGTCTCCCATGTTCAACCATCGCACCGACGAGTACGGCGGCTCCACCGAGAACCGCTGCCGCCTCGCCATTGAGGTGCTGAAGTCCGTCCGCGCCGCCGTCGGCCCCGGCTTCCCGATCGAACTGCGTCTCTCCGGTGCGGAGTTCGTCCCCGAGGGCTATGACCTTGACGAGGGTGTGCGGATCGCGAAGATCCTCGAGCCCTATGTGGACATCCTGCACGTCACCGCCGGCACCTACCAGCGCACCTTCGGCATCACCCATCCCAGCATGTTTGAGGATCACGGCCGCAACGTCTACCTCGCCGCCGAGATCAGGAAGCACGTCTCCGTCCCTGTGGCCACCATCGGCGGTCTGACCGACCCCGAGCAGATGGAGGAGATCATCGCCTCCGGCAAGGCGGACATCGTGGAGATGGGCCGCCAGCTCCTGGCCGATCCCTTCCTGCCCCAGAAGGTCATGGAGAACCGGGATGAGGAGATCGTCCACTGCATGCGCTGCTTCGTCTGCATGTCCGAGCGCGCCGCCACCGGCACGCGCCGCTGTGCCATCAATCCCATCATCGGCCGCGAGGACGAGGGTATGGAGATCACCCCGGCTCCCGTGAAAAAGCGCGTGCTTATCGCGGGCGGCGGCCCCGGCGGCCTGTACGCCGCCTACACTGCGGCAAGACGCGGACACGATGTCCTGCTCTGCGAGAAGGAGGACCGCGTGGGCGGCATCCTCAAGAGCGAGGAAGTATTGCCCTTCAAGCAGGAGATGTTTAAACTCGGCGAGACCTACAAGCTCCTGGCCGAGCGCGCGGGCGCCAAGATCGTCACCGGGCAGGAGGTCACCAAAGAGTTTGCGGAAGCCTACAAGCCTGACGCCATCATCATTGCGGCCGGTTCCTCACCGCTGCGCCCGCCGATCCCGGGTCTTGACGGAGAGAACGTGATCCTGGTCAACGACCAGTACAAGCACGAAAAGCCCATTACCGACTCCGTGGTCGTCTTCGGCGGCGGCATCTCCGGCGTGGAGTGCGCCATCCACATGGGCATGGAGGGCAGAAAGGTCCACCTCGTAGAAATGCGCGACGATGTGGCGCTCGACTCTGTCATCCGCCAGCGTCCTCTGCTGCTCGAAAAGCTCAACAAGCTCGTCACTGTGCACACCGGCTACAAGGGGCTGGAGGTTACCAAGGAGGGCATCTGGTGTGAGACCAAGGAGGGGGAGAAGGTGCTGGTTCCCGGCACAACGATCATCTGCGCCCTCGGTCAGCGTCCCCGCTGGAATGTTGCCGAGGAGCTCTACGACTGCGCGCCCTGGGTGCGCGTGATCGGCGACGCCAACGCCGTCGGCACCATCACCAAGGCCACCTATCAGGGCCACCACGCAGCGCTGGATATCTGATAAACATGAACAGAGCCGCACGATCTGTGCGGCTCTGTTTAATATTTCATTACTTCTGATAGGCGCTGCCGTTATATTCGCTCTCCGTGACCACGGAGAAGTGGAAAATCGGCCTGTCCACGCGCAGAATGCGGATCGCGTGGGGGAGCTTCGGCGGCAGAAAAACGAGGGAGGAGCGCGTCAGCACATGCTCCTCACCGTCTATGATGACATGCACTTCGCCGTGCAGGTCATGCGCATCATCCGGGTCGGAACCGAAGAAGCCGATGATCTCGGCGGAGTCATGGCTGTGTTCAGAAAAGATGGGATCAAGAGCGGGTACCTCTTTGTACCAGGAAACATTCATCTGAAAAGCACCGGGCACAAGATTACCATCGATCCACAAGACACGCTCGGCAAAGCAGCGGTAGATTTCCCGAAAGTCCGGAGCCATATCCGGCTCATATTTAAGCTCGGACATGATGAGATTTGCGTATTTACTGTTCTGATCCATTGCTGATTGCCTCCGTATAAATCATATGCGGCAGAACGTTTTCCCGGAGAAGCTGTATGGCTTCCCTGATAAGCGGCTCCTGATCGGTATCCTCACGCCAGACAACAGAGCACTTGCGCGTAACAGGGAAATCCGGCAGCAGGCAATAATCAAGCTCTCTCCGCTCCTCCGACGTAAGGGAACACAATATTCCTCCGGAAATAAGCTGCACGCCAAGGCCCTGAACAGTCATCTGCAAGCCGGTCGTCATCGTGTCGATTACCAGCGTATGGCCGGGCTTGATGTTAAACTGTGTGATCATCTTCTGAAAATTCAGATACATGCCGTTGGCAGAGGAAGGTGTGATGAAGGGCAGATTTTGCAGGTTCGCCGGATTGATCAGATGAGGACTGTCAGGGCTGTTGCCTTCGCGTGCTTCTTCGGGGACAAGGCCGTATTTCCGGTGTACGACCAGCAGTGTCCTCTCCAGCGCCACATCCTCATAAACCAGCGGAATATCGCTCTCCGGAATGTCAGCCAGGGATCCGATCGCCATGTCGATGGAGTCTTTCCCCAGCAGCTTTTGCAGCTGCTTTTCGGCACCGAGAGAGACTGTGAAGAAGATTTCCGGATGCCGCTCTGACAGCAGCCGCAGCAGCGGCGGCAGCCAGTAGTGACCGCGCACGCGCGCGCTGCCGATGCGGAAGGTGCGCGCCGGGTCAGACACGGTGCGCAGTTCGCCGCGCAGGATCTGCTCCGCCTCAGAGATTTCGCGCATTTTTTCAATATAGTGCCTTCCGGCAGGGGTGAGAAGAACAGGGTTTTTCCGCCGGTCAAAAAGCTGCACGCCGAGCGATTCTTCAAGCCGGTTGAGATACATGGTCAGCGTAGGCTGGGAAATATACAGCTTTTTGGCGGCACGGGTGAGGTTCTGCTCTTCGGCAATGGCGATCACATAATCAAGCTTTTCATACAGCATGTTCAGACTCTCCTTTACTTGGGATTATCAACAAAAATTATAAATCGATTTTATGCAATATGCAAAAGTCTTTCTCCTTGATAAAAAATGTTAATCAGATACGTAAAAAACATGTATTGGACAATAGCCTGAAATTATAATATTCTATTTACAGAAAAAGGACAAGGGCCTAAAATAAAAATACTTTATAAATATTGACTATACTACAATCTGGGAGGCTGCTTATGAAAATAACATCTGTTGAGCTTTTACCCGCCAGCAAATATCTGTTCATCAAGGTCCACACCGATTCCGGCATCTACGGCACCGGCGAAGTCGGCGCCTGGGGCTATCTCGACGGCTGCGTCGGCATCCTCAAAAAGATGGAGGGCTACCTCATCGGACAGGACCCCTTCCGCATCGAGCATCACTGGAACTACCTCTACCGCAGCATGTACTTCCGCGGCTCCATTCTCATGAGCGCTCTGTCCGCCATCGACATCGCCCTTTGGGACATCAAGGGCAAGGCCCTCGGCGTGCCGGTCTATGAGCTTCTGGGCGGCAAGTGCCGCGACAAGGTGCGCTCCTATGAGGCCTGCTTCCAGTTCACCCCCGAGACCATGGCGAAGCGCTGCCTGGAAATCAAGGAGATGGGTTTTGACGCCGCCCGCCTCATGATCACCGGCGACATCCGTCTCAGCCAGGCCGAGCGCCGTTCCAGCGTGTATAACGCCAAGGTCTCCGATTATATCGCGAAGGTCAAGGCTGTGCGCGAGGCCGTAGGCGATGAGTTCGACCTGATCCTCGAGTGCCACCGCAGCATGGATCCCATGGAGGCTGTTGCCTTTGCCAAGGGTGTGGAGGAATACCGCCCGCTGTTTCTTGAAGACCCCATCCCGCCCGACTCTCCCGAGGCCATGGCGGATATCGCGGCACGCACCAATATCCCCGTTGCCACCGGTGAGCGTTTTATCAACATCCAGGAGTTCGAGACCACCTTCCAGAAGCATGCGGCAAAGTACGTCCGCCCCGACGTGTGTGCCCTGGGCGGCCTGACTCCCTCCAAGAAGGTCGCCGCCATGGCGGAGGCCAACTACTGCAAGATCGTCCCGCACAATCCGCTGGGCCCCGTGTCCACCGCCGCCTGCCTGCAGCTTGACGCCGCGATCCCGAACTTTGCCATCCAGGAGTTCCCGTCCTTCTATCACACGGGCAACGAGGCTGAGATGACCAAGGAGGCCTTCGTGGAGGACGCGGGCTACATCGTGATCCCCGACCGCCCCGGCATCGGCATCGAGCTGGTGGACGACATCTGCGAGCGCTTCCCGGCCAAGGCCAGAAGCATCTCCGCCCAGATCGCCCA
>CAMHEN010000153.1 GCA_946184165.1 uncultured Clostridia bacterium
CAACCAGAAACATCCTTGCAAGCATTACGCTCCTTAATGAAAATCTGGCAGTATATTCAAGTTCAGCCATTTTCCACCTGAAAGATCTTCCTGTCTCCACAAGGATTCCGACTGCCAGAAGAGGAGTTAAGGCAAAAGGATAGTTTTCTGTGTTGCCGTAACAGATTCCGGTGATGCACAACAATAAGACCGCCGACAGCAGCCATACCCATTTGCCAACATAAAAAAACTGTCTCAAGAGAAATTCCCCATGGTTTATGACTTCTGGCCGTCTGGATGTCAGGCCCCGCGCCTCTAATCCCTGAAAGAAAGTCTTTTTCTTCTCCGGTTCCGGAGTCCGGCAGATTTCTTTCAGATGCCTTATAATCCTGGCATTATCCATTTTCTCCCTCCATTTCATCCTTGATCATTTTCAGTATCCTTTTCAGCCTTCTGTATACAGCGAACCTTGATATATGGTATAGACGGCTTATCACAGGGACAGGGACGTCGTTAACATACCGCAAAAGCAGCATTTCCCGCTCCTCCGGTGAGAGCGTCTGGAGAGCGTCTATCAGGCTGATACGCTCTAACAATGACTGCTCCGATTCTTCCGATTGCGGGATATCCAACACTTCATCGAAGTTGAAAACAATCACCCTGTCTCTGTAATACTGACTGCACAGATTGCGAGCAATCGTATACAGGTACTGCAGCTGTCGGTTCTCGTCCTGATACGTCCTGCTTCCAATAAACCGAAAGAAGGTTTCCTGTGTCATGTCTTCCGCTGTATGTTGGTCATGAAGGCGAAAATACAGATATTGATAGATCCGATCATATTGCTCTTCCAGATTCAACGAACGGCCTCCTTCCTCCGTGTAATCTTCAATGTGTATAACGGAATTAAACCCTGTTTGTGCGCCATTTAAAAAATTTTTTAACATTTGTTTTTTCGGATCACCGCCGAGCGGCATAATGACGCTACAGATTCATGAAAAATGTTCCACTGTCTGCCGCTACCTGTCAATTGTCGCCCAGCATAGCCGTCCTTCCCGGTAAGCATGAGTAAGAAAAACAAAAAGGTCAAAAAATGTACAGCGCGGAGAAAATCCTGTAAGGGCTTGCGCGCGTGGGCGAATGGAGCTATAATAAACTTTACGAATACAGACAGAAGGGAAGTATCGCCATGCCCACCACCTGGACCCGCACGCCCGAGGAATTCCACAAGATCTACACCGCCAACACCGACGCTTTCTATCGGCTCGGCGGCTCCAATATGGCCAGGGAGCTCGATGAGTTCATGACCAAGTGCGCCCTGAATCTGTGGAGTAAGGGGGGCGGCATCACCCAGCGCCATGCGGACATGGCAAATCAAATCTACTCCCGCAATCAGCCCCAGCCCCGTTGGATGCTCTGGTCGCTGACGGGCTCCATCTGCGAGGGGGAGGTCTTCCTGCCCCCGGTGTTCTACTGGAACCTCGCCGAGAGCGACGCAAAACGCGGCACCGAGGCCTCCCGCACCTTCATCCGCATGCTGACCAACATCCTGCTCTACCTTGCGGCGGTGGACGACGACGTGACCTATGAGGAGGCCGCCTTCATCACCGAGTGCACCGACAAGCTCACCGCCATCTGCGACACCACCGGCGTACGCAAGAGCAAGGAACCGCTCAATCCCCTGGAGTTCGTCACCAGCGGAGAGCCGAGCTTCATGGAAAAGCACAAGCTCCAGCCCCAGACCGCCGGCGGCGAGAGCGAGAAGAAGGAAGAGGCAAAGGCCGGGGAAGAGGAAAAGCCGAGCTTTGACGAGCTTATGGCCCAGCTCGAGTCCCTCGTCGGCCTGGAGGAGGTCAAGCGGGACATCAAGAATCTCGTGAACCTCATGAAGGTTCGGAAGCTCCGCGAACAGAACGATCTGCCCGTCCCGCCCATGAGCCTGCACATGGTCTTCATGGGCAACCCCGGCACCGGCAAAACCACCGTCGCCCGCATCCTGTCCGGCCTCTATGCCGCCATCGGCGTACTGGAGAAGGGACAGCTCGTGGAGGTGGACCGCTCGGGCCTCGTCGCGGGCTATGTGGGCCAGACAGCTCTCAAGACCCAGGAAGTCATCAAGAAGGCCATCGGCGGCGTCCTCTTCATCGACGAGGCCTACTCCCTCTCCTCCGGCGGGGAGAACGACTTCGGGCGAGAGGCCATCGAGACCATCCTCAAGGCCATGGAGGACCACCGCAAGGAGCTCATCGTCATCGTCGCGGGCTACACCGGGCCGATGGAAAAGTTCCTCAGCTCGAACCCCGGCCTCGAGTCCCGCTTCAACAAATACTTCTTCTTCCCGGACTACAACGGGGAGCAGCTCATGGCGATCTTTCGGTCTCAGTGCAAGAAGAACGGATACGTGCTCTCCGAGGAATCCGAGAAGGCGGCGGTGGAGCTGTTCACCGAGCTCTACGAGAATCGCAGCGACAACTTCGGCAACGGCCGTGACGTGCGAAACTGCTTTGAGGACATGGTGGTGCGCCAGTCAAACCGCGTGGCCCAGATGGAAAACCCCAGCAAGGAGGATCTCATGAACGTCCTGCCTGAGGATCTCGAGGACGAGGAAGAGGAAGAAAAGTGATTTACACATTGCCGTAGGGGCGGCTGTCAGCCGCCCGCACGGTAGAAAAGCAGCATAAGAAGAACCCTCCGGCGAATCCGTTGTCAAAAGTACGGACCTGTCGGAGGGTATTTGAATTTTGAACTGGTTTCTTCGGGCGGCTGATAGCCGCCCCTACGGTCAGATATGCGCGTCAGCTTTTCGCGATAAGCTCCTCCACCTGCGCGCGCTCCGGCATGGCGCGGATGGCGCCCTTCTTGGTGGTGACGATGTAGGCGGCGGTGTTGGCAAAGCGGAGCATGGCCTCAAGCTGGGTGTCCGTGAGATCGTCCAGCCCGTTTTCCAGCACGAAGTTCAACACGCTCCCGCAGAAGGTGTCGCCCGCGCCGGTGGTCTCGATGACGCCGCCGAGGCTGCAGGCAGGCACGAACACATGGCGCCCGCCGTAGAAGGAATGGCTCCCGTCCCCGCCTGCGGTGACGTTCAGCAGGCGGATGTTCGGAAAGCGCTCGTACAGGATGGCGGCGCCCTTGCCGAAGTCCGGGGTGCCGGTCATAAATTCAATCTCATTATCGGAGATCTTGAGAATGTCGCAGCGGGCAAGCCCCCACTCAATGGCGGCTTTCGCACTCTCCTCATCCGGCCAGAGCGGGGGGCGGAGGTTCGGGTCGAAGGAGATGAGCGCCCCGGCCTCTTTGGCCAGCTCATAGGCGCGCACGGTGGCGCTGCGGCAGGGCTCGTCCGTGAGGGAGAGGGTGCCGAAGTGGAAGATGCGGCAGGAGCGCAGAAGCTCCTCGTCCAGTTCCTCGGCCCGCAGCATAATATCCGCGCCGGGTTTGCGGTAGAAGCTGAAGTCCCTGTCGCCGTTGGGGAAGGTATGCACCACGGCGAGGGTTGTGTGGACTTCCTGATCGCGCTTCAGGCCGCGGGTGTCGATCCCGGCATCCGCTACGGTCTTTTCCAGCATGTCGCCGAAGCTGTCCCTGCCGACCTTGCCGAGGAAGGCGCAGCGTTTGCCCAGCTTGCGCAGCATGGCGAGGACGTTGGCGGGCGCGCCGCCGGGGTTGGCCTCAAAGAGAAGATTGCCCTGCCCGCTCAGCCCGTTCTGAGTGAAGTCCACCAGCAGCTCACCGAGGGCGACAACGTCAAACTGTTTGTGATCCATAGTTAAACCTTCCTATCGTTCGATTTAGTCCCGAAGGAGATTACAATCGTTTTTAAGGCAGCTCTGCCGCCTCAAAAACACCCTGAGCCGAGCTCCGCGAGGCCTCGCGCCGACCAAACACGGCGCGTTACGGTCCGCCGTGTGCGATGAGCGCAAGTCCTCGCTTGCGAAACCTGAGTTTCGCAAGCGACTATAAGTCGCAGATGAGCCAGGCGAAGCCGCCCGGCGGGAGCAGAACGCTCTGATCCGCCTGCTCGCCGGTGAGCAGATCCCGGAAGCTGCCGGGGGTGTTGATGGGGACGCGGCGCTCGCCCTCGCCGAAGTTGAAGAAGGCGGCGAGCTTTTCCCCCTTGTTGTAGCGGCCGATGCCGAGCACGGCATCGTCCCCCGTGAGCAGGAGCCAGGCGTCGGCCCCGGCCTCAAAGACCCGGTGGGCGGAGCGCAGCTTCTCCAGAAAGACGAGCTGGGAGAAAAGCCTGCCCTCCACGCTCTCGGGATTATTCCGCTCGGCGGCGGCCTCCCAGTTCATTTTGCCGCGGTGGAGGTAGCGGCTGTCGGAGGCCTTGAGGGGATTTTCGTGGTAGGCGTAGTCGTTCTCCTGGCCGATCTCGTCCCCGCTGTAGAGGACGGGGATGCCGCTGAGTGTGAACATATAGGCGTGCAGCATGGTGTCGAGCCGCGCGGCCCAGTCGATCTTGTCGTGGTTATGTTCATAGCGCGCAGACTCCAGCCCGCAGAGGGAGGCCGTCGTCCCGCACAGACGCGCATCCCGCAGGCGGGGATCGTTGTTATAGAGCTCGCCGCGGGCGGGGCTGCCGTACCAGGCGCCGGTCAGATAATCGTTGAGAAAACGCTTGTGGTCGGCCTCATTGGAACCGAAGCGGGCGAGGAAGTCGTAATCCAGGCCCCAGCCGATATCGTCGTGGCAGCGCAGGTAGTTGAGGAAGGTGTACTCCCGCGGCAGGGCGAAGACCTGGCCGAGCTGGTGCTGGAGAAGGCGCACATCCTTGGTGGCCACGGTGTGCCAGGTGCTCGCCATGGTGGTGACGTTGTAGAGGAGGTGGCACTCCGGCTTTTCCACGGTGCCGAAGTAGGGGACCACCTTGCTCGGCTCCATGACGACCTCGCCGAGCAGCAGGCAGGAGGGACAAACGATCTCGCACACCATGCGCATGATGCGCACCAGCGAGTGGACCTGGGGCAGATTCCGGCAGCTGGTGCCGAGCTGCTTCCAGATATAAGGCACCGCGTCGAGGCGGATGATGTCCACACCCTGATTGCAGAGGTAGAGCATGTTTTCCGTCATGTCGTTGAAGACGGTGGGGTTTGCGTAGTTGAGATCCCACTGGTAGGGGTAGAAGGTGGTCATGACGACCTTCTTAGCCTCGTCGCACCAGGTGAAGTTGCCCGGCGCCGTGGTTGGGAAGACCTGGGGGACGGTCTGCTCAAACTGATTGGGCACGTCCCAGTTGTCGTAGAAGAAGTAGCGCTCCTGGCAGGCTGCGTCCCCCTCGCGGGCGCGCTTCGCCCACTCGTGGTCCTCGCTCGTGTGGTTCATCACGAAGTCGAGGCAGACGGCGATGCCGCG
>CAMHEN010000154.1 GCA_946184165.1 uncultured Clostridia bacterium
TTCGCGCCTTCCTCCGCGGCGGTCATGGTGGCGATCCAGCCGCCGGTGCCGCAGCCGACCACCAGAACCTCGGTGTCGAGTTCTTCCTTGATGTCGGCGTCGCTGATCTCGGGCTTCTCGCCCAGCCAGTCGGCGTTGAAGGTCTCGGCCTCCTGCACGACGACGGCCTTGCCGCTTGCCTGGGAGATGCAGTCCGCGACCGCCTTCTTGACCGCGTCGGAGGTGACGGTCGCGCCGGAGACGGCGTCCACGTCCACGCCCTGGGCGGCGAGGATGGCCTGCTCAAGCTTGGGGGCGGCAGCGCCGCCGAGCTCGGGGGTCTCACCGGCGGCGTCGATGATGACGTCGGTGATCTCGGTCTCACTGAAGGTCATGGTGACTTTGACGTCGCTTGCGATGCCCTTGGCGCTGGCAGTGTAGGTGCCGGGGGTGTAGAGGGCCTCGGCGTGGGCCTTGGGGGCCTCAACGGTGCCGAGCACGCCGGCGGCGGCGATGCCCATTGCGCCCGCGGCCATACCCTTCAGAAAATCTCTGCGGGAAAGTTCTTTTGCCATACGTTTACTCCTTTTTATTTTTTGATATTGTGATGAATTCCACAAGTTATCCTTATTTTATCGCACGCCGGACTATCCGTCAATGATTTTCAGCCTGACTAAACAAAATGAGAGGGAAGCTCGCTTCCCTCTCATTTTACGGATATTCCCATTTTACACTGCCTCTGCGGCAGCCTTCTTCGCCTTGCCCACCAGGCGGCTGAGCATGATGCTGATCTCGTAAAGGCCAAGCATGGGCACGGCTACCATGATCTGCGAGACAATGTCCGGCGGGGTGATGATGGCGGCGAGGACAAAGATCAAAACGATCATGACCTTGCGGCCCTTGACCAGCCATTCCGCGCGCACAAGCCCCAGTCCGGTCAGCAGTACCGATACCACCGGCAGCTCAAACACGAGGCCGAAGATGACAAACACCGTCAGCAGAAAGCTCACATACTGCTGGATGCTGATGGAGGCGGAGACATCCACCTCGCCCGTAAACTGGATCAGAAAGCGCAGCATGAAGGGCAGGCTGATGAAATAGGCAAAGGCTACGCCCGCCAGGAAGCACAGGCCGCCCGCGACCAGGGAGCCGGAGATGTAGCCGCGCTCCTTCCCGCTTAAGCCCGGGCTGCAGAAGGCGTAGATCTGATAGGCCAGCACCGGAAAGCACACCACCACCGCACCGACGAGCGCCACGTTCATGTAGACCAGAAACAGCTCCTGCGGTGCGATGTACACGTACACATAGTTGTAGCGCTGACCCATGTTCGTCAACGCCGTGACGATGTGCGGGGCAAAGCTCAGGCACACGCCGAAGACCACCACCAGCAGGATCACGCATATGAGAATGCGGTTTCTCAACTCCCGGAGGTGACCGGACAGGCTCATGCTCCCGTCGGGGGAGGCGGGGGCTTTATCCTTCGCCTTCATCGTCGGCGCTCTTGGCAGCCTTGGCCTTCTGCGCCTTGGGAGCCTTCTTCTCGGCAGGGGCTTCGCCGGCCTCTTCCTCGTCCATGCCGTCCTTGAAGCTCTTGACGCTCTTACCGAACATCTTGGTCAGCTTCGGGATCTGTGTCGGCCCAAAGATGATGATGACAACGATCAGGATGATGATCAGTTCCTGTGTCCCGATTCTCATACGGATTCTCCTTCCTCTTCTGCCGCAGCGGGCGCCTCGGAGGCGGCCTGTGCGGATGCATTATTTTCTTCGCTCGCTGGCACGGTTTCCGTTTCCTCCGCCGCGTCGGGAGCGAGCTCTGCTTTTTCCGCCGGGGCGGCGGTCTTCTTTTCCTGGGGTTTTGTCTTGCCGATGTTTTTCAGGTCCTTTTCCACAGCACCCAGATCCGATTTGAGTCCCTTTGTAATATCCTCCAGCGGTTCCATCGCCTCGCGCAGGGGCTTCTGCGCCTCCTCCAGCGGGTCGATAACGCTCTCGCGGATCTCCTGTGTCACGCCCTGTGATGCCTTGCGGAACTCCCGCATCGCCGCGCCGAACTTGCGCGCATACTGCGGCAGCTTGTCAGGCCCGATCACCAGCAGCGCCACAATAAAAATGACGACCAGCTCCATCGCGCCGATCTTCATGCCGGAACCCTCCTTCCCGACAGCAGGGCGGACGAGCCCTGCGTGTATTCTGCTGAGTAGAATAATACATGATTCCGATGCGGCTGTCAATAATGATCATCGGATGGCGAAATCAATCGAGGATTCGATTGATTTCGCTGCCAAACGACAAGTTTGGCAGCGAATGATTCTAAAAATCATTCGCCCGATGCTCATTGCAATGAGTATATGGCAAAACAGCAAGGCTGTTTTGCTGCGCAGCAAAGCTGCGCGGCGAAAAGCTTTTTCGCTTTTCGCCATCATATAATCATTATAATGCGGGCGGGAAAACCCGGATAAGAACACTGTTAAGAAAACCGAAAGACAGACTCCTGCATGTTTTGCAAAAAAGGCAAAAACGAGGTTGAAAACCTACCTTCACAGGCATATAATAAAAGCAGCGATCCAATACCGGAATTGATACAATTAACGTAAAAGGAGGCACAAATCATGCGTACCCGAAAACCCGCGGCAGCAGCATTGTGCATGCTGTTGTGTGTGCTCATGCTTACGGGTCTTGCCGCTTCGTCATTTGCGGAAGATGCCCTGGCAGAGCTGCATGTGGAGAAAAATGGCCTGACTCTGGACCTCTCGCTTCTGAAACTTGAAATCGAAGACGGAAAGCTCGTCGTCTCCGTCGGCATCGACGGTATCACAAAATGGAAGGACGAGGAGCCGCCGAAGATAATCCTGGATTTTGAGCAGGCCGGCGAGAAGTTTACGTCGGGACTCTTCACCGCAGATACGGTGGCAAAGCTGCCGGAAAATGCCAAGAACTACAAGACAACTTCCAAGCATCCCATCAGCGGGTCGGAGCTTCCGGACCGTATCCTGATCGACATCGGCAGCGATGAACCCCTGGTGTTCTGGGAAAAGGATCCGAATGCCGATGTCCCGGCGGACGCCGAAAAGGACGACGGCGAAGACAGCGGAAAGGACAGCGGGCAGGACGACGCACAGGATGTCCTTGCGGAAGTGCAGGCCATCTTTGACGGCGGTGAGTATTACGCCGCTGCGCTGGCTGCCCGGGACTGCGCGGAGAACTATCCCTCTCTTTGGGACGAATGCGACGAGATCCTGGAGAAAATCGCCGACAAGCTCAAAGACAAGGAGCCGGAGACGGGCGAGCTTGAAAGGCACTTCCCCTTCTACGGAATGAACTGCGTCCATGCGACCGCGGAGAGCTGGCCGTTTGAAATGACCATCACCGATGTCGACAATCCCAGCCTGTTCGTGCGCTTCTATGTGCGCAAGGGTGATACCTCCGAAATCTATCTTCCCTCCTCGCACTACTATGTCACGATCGCGACAGGGGACATCTGGTTCGGCGATGACATTGGATTCGGCGAGCTGGGCGAGAGCGATGATTTCGACGGCGACACGCTGGACATGACCTCCCGCGCACAGGGAAACACCATAAGCTATCACGAGTGGAACCCGATATTCTGATCCCACGCTTATCAAAGACACAGCCGCGATTCCCGTTTTGGGAACCGCGGCTGCGCTTTATCCGGAATAATCCTCCGGAAGCGGGATTACTCGTTGAGGAACTCGATCATGCAGTCAGCCGCAACGATGCCGCTGGTATAGGCAATGCCGAGGGAGGCGCCTTCGTTTTCATAGTAGGGGCTGCAGTAGAGGCTGCCGTTGTCGACGCCGGCCACGTACAGGCCCTTGATGACGCTCTGATCCTCCGCAAGAGCGCGGCAGTAATCGTCGGTCTTCACGCCGCCGAAGGTGGACCAGATGGAGGGCTCATACTCGAAGACATAGTAGGTGTCGCCGCTGAGCTTGTGGAGCAGGTAGGGAGCTTTGAAGTACTGGGTGTCCTCACCGGCCTCGCACAGAGCGTTGTAAGCCTCAACGGTGGCTTCGAGGTTCTTCATGCCGAAGACCTCGGCGCACTCGGCGAGAGTGCCCTTGGCGGCCCAGCCCTGCTCAACGGCGGCGTCGACGGAAGCGGGCAGATCGTCACGCACGACGTTGGCACCGTTCTTGTAGAAGACGCTGCCGTGGCAGCCGACGTACCAGTCCTCGGGGTCGCCGTAGTAGCCGCGGATGCCCACGGTGGCAACAGCGTCCATCATCTCCTGGTCGAGCACGGCGTAGTACAGGCCCTCGCGCAGAGCCATCTCACCGCCGAGGGCGAGAGGACGGTCGGAGAGGTACTGCTCGTTCATGAAGCGGTCGCCGTTTCTGTTGACGATCAGGCCACCGTAGAGCGCGGGCTCCAGCGCGGGGCTGGCGGAGCGCATCTGGCCGCCCATAATTCCGGGGATCTTGTGGTTTGCGCCGCCGAACTCGTTGCAGCACAGGGCCCAGTTGCGGTCGGCAATGCCCCCGGCCTCGATGACCATGTCAAAGCCCTGGCCGACAGAAAGTTCGTTGCAAAGGGGCCACACCGTGATGTCACCGTAGATCTTTTTGAGCATCTCCTTGTTGCCCGCATAGCCGCCGGTGGCGATCAGAACAGCCTTGGCGTTATACTGGACAACCGTCTTGTCCTCGTTGTTCTTGACGATAACGCCGGTGACCGCGTCGCCGTCCTTGACAAGCTGCACGGCTTCGCGGCTGCACTGCAGAACGCCGCCGTCGGCCTCAAACTTCTCGAGCAGGGGCCCAAATATGATTGGCAGATATTCGTATAAATCACGGGAGATACACGAAGCTCTTGGTATATTTTACCCGAAACTAAGCTGCTTGTAAATAAAAACGTACAGGCAGAGCTTTATTTTTGAAAAAATACCCGCCTGCATTTGCAGGCGGGTAAATCCTTATTTCTTCTCGTCGTCGAAAAATTCACTCATGTCGGCGCTGAAATCAAAGCGGTCCACCGGGTCGGCCGTGCGGAAGGACACGCCCTGACGGCGCTTCTGGAGCTCCTCCTCGCGCCTGCGCTTCTCGGCGCGGCGGCGCTCCCGGAGGTGCTTCTTGCGAAGGCGGCGGTAGCGGGTGATGAGGATGAGGTAGATGATGGTGAAGAACAGCAG
>CAMHEN010000155.1 GCA_946184165.1 uncultured Clostridia bacterium
GAGGATCTCGAAGTGCTCCATGGCGCGGTTCATCATCGAGCAGGCGTCCACGCCGATCATGGCGTCGAGGAACTGATAGCCGCCCTCAATGCCGCGCTCCACGAGTGCGCGTGCGTACTCGCAGGTGTAGTTGGACATGTAGTAGGTGGCGATATCGATGGAACCGGTGTTGGGGGCGCGCAGACGGACCGAGAAGCAGTTGCCGACATTGAGCAGAGCCTCGGGCATGTGGTAGCAGGTATAGCCGAGGGCAATGCCGCCCTCCGCCTGAGCCTGCCGGACCAGCTCATTGTCAGCGTTCTCAAGCAGTTTTTCAAAGAAAATCAGATGCTTAAGATCTTTCAAATGTTACACCTCTTTTACAGTATTTCTATGTTTTGGAGTGCTTCCTTCACTCCCTTGAGCATGGCGGAATCCGCGGGCAGCTCCATGACGCTCTTGCCCATGATGTCGTTTGCGGCAAAGGCGCTGTCGGCGGGGATAAAGGAGAGGACGTCGACGCCGGGGGTCTTGAACTCGTCTACAAGCTCGGGGTTCGTGACCCGGTTGACGATGACGCCGATGCGGTCGTAGGCGATGAGCTCGTCGGCCACCTGCTTGATGGTGCCGATGACCTGGGCGCCCTTCTTGCTCTGGTCGGTCACGAGGATGAGGTGGGTGACCTTCTCCATGACGCGGCGCTGGATCTGCTCTATACCGGCCTCGCCGTCGATAACGACGTAGTCGAAGCTGTTGGCGAGGATGCTGATGACTTCCTTCAGATACGAATTGACCTTGCAGTAGCAGCCGGAGCTCTCCGGCCTGCCGATGGCCAGAAATGCAAAGCCCGGCATCTCGACCAGGGCGTCGAAGATGCGGAAGCGAGCCTCGCTCAGAAGCTCGAGGGCGGCCTTGGTTTCGCCGTTTTCCACGCTGTCGACAATGCTCATGCGGATGTCGTCCAAGGTGAGCTTCACGTCCACGCCAAGAGCAACGGACAGTCCGACGGCGGGATCTGCGTCGATGGCCAAGATCTTCTTGTCGGGGTATCTCTCGACCAGAAGCCGGACGATCGAGGCGCAGATGGAGGTTTTCCCGACGCCGCCCTTGCCGGCGACCGTAAGAATCTTGGCTTTCTGTTCCATATGCAATCCCCCAATCTGAGAAACCTGTGCGCGCCCCGCAAAAGCGTACAGGACGCGGATGATACTATCGTCAGTATTCTAACACACGGCCGGTCATTATGCAAGATAAACACTTTAAAAATGAACGCCGCGCGGTTTTTTGGTAAAATCGTTGTGTATTTTTTATCAAATTGTTTTTACAAAAATAGAGGGAGCGTAAAAAGAGCCGCTATGGGATTCAACGCGCGGCGGCCCGCAAGGCGCAGCCGGCAAAGCAAAAGGACAGCTCCTGTGAAGACGCGCCGATTGTGTGTCTTCGCAGGAGCTGTTTTGTCTGTTTGATCCGGGCGCCGGGCCGCCGCCGGACCGCGCGTGTCGTTCCGCTCAGTCAAAGGTCAGGTTCCAGACGCAGTCGGCGGGGACCGCGCCGGGGGGCGCGGCGATATAGGCCTCTCCCGCGGGAGCGGGGAGGTAGTAGACGCATTTCTTCGCGCCGAGCGCCGCCCCGACGGAGGCGGCGATCCTGCCGCAGTCCTCCGGGGTATTCGTGATGAGCTCCTTGATGAGACAGAGATCCCCGTCCAGCTCCGCCGTGCAGATCCCGCTGCCGCAGGCGTAGAGCCCGCCGCCGTAGAACATGCAGAAGCGGCGCATGAACTCCATCGTGGGCTGGGAGGGGCGCAGATAAGTTTTCCCCTGCAGGAGCGTCTCTCGCCAGAGCAGGTATTCCGTGGCGCTGAACTCCCCGACGGTCTCGAGCGGCGCGCAGTCCACCGTGTGCGCCTCCCGGTACAGGGCGCAGTCGAGTCCCAGCAGCCGGTGATACCAGCCGTAGAGGGGCGCGTCCGCCGGGAGTGTGCAGAGGAACGCGGACTCCCGCCTTTTGGCGAGGGCCGCCGCCTCCGCGGTAAGAGCCTTGCCGATGCCGAGACTGCGGTAATCGGCCGCCACCATCACCGCGTAGAGATAGCCCACCACGGGGGGCTTTTTCTTTTTGCCCACCAGCTCGAAGCCGTTCATCACATGGGCCGCGCCCACAAGCTTCCCGTCCGCCTCCGCCACGACAGCCGAGCCCATGTCCGGCAGCATGGCGTAAAACTCCGCCGTGAAGCCCAGCGGATCGCCGAACACGTCCCGCCACAGAAGCGAGAGCGCCGGCACATCCCCCGGCCGGTATTCGCGTATCGTATAGTTTTCCAAGATCATCACCCGTATTCTCAAATCAGATCGTAATTGAAGCGCGCTGCGCGAACCCCGTTCGTAATTGATCAGCCGATCCACCGGGCCGCGTATTTGTGCAGAAGGTACGCGGGCTTGTAGGACTCCTTGGATCTGCGGATAGGCTCGAGGCCCATGTCGTCCTCCCGGTTCATCCACTTGAGCTCCGGGTGCTTTTGAAGGAGCATGCGCGTAAGCTCCCGGCATACCATGGGGTAAGCCCCGTTTACATCCGCGGCCGCCTTCTCCACATGCACGTCGAAGGCGTCGGAGCTCGTCATCTCGCCGAAGGAAAAGCCCATCACCTTCCCGTCTGCCATGAGCACGCCGCCCTCGAGCCCCAGCTCCTCATAGTGGTCAAAGGCCCGCTCGATGGCCTCATGCTCATAGACGATGCTGTCGTCCAGGCGTTCGGCATTGTCCGCGGTCCACTCCTCCAGCATTGCCTGACAGGCGGGGATATTCTCCCGTGACAGGGGGACGAAGGCCCAGTCGTGCTCCGCCTCAAAGCGGTTGCAGTGGTTTTTCTTCCCGTGCAGGGCCTTGCCGGAATAGGTGGCGAGCTTTTCCGCCTCATAGATATAGTCGGCGTATTTCTCCTCTTCGCAGAAGGCGAAGCAGCCGGGAAACTCCTCCTCCAGCAGAGCCTTGTGCTTTTCGGTGATGCCGCGCAGGAGGAAGGGATATTCTTTCATCGCCGCATAGGCGCGCAGGGCCTCGATGGCGGGGCGCAGCGGGCCGCAGCCGATGGGATAGACGAAGGCGGGCTTTCCGTGCAGGCGGACCTTGGTCAGGGTGCGCTCCCCCATGTCGCAGACGAGCTGACGGTAATGTTCGTCCCAGATGAACATGTTGCCGAAGTTGAAGTCCGCGCTGGGGGAATCCTCACACCGGAGGTGGCGGTCGATCCACTCCTTGTCCAGGATAGAGATTGCGTGAAACTCGATCATACATACACGCCGTCGCAGACGGCTCTGATTTCCTTTCTCAAACTGCGAAGGTCCATAAACGCCTCCGGTCGCCGGCTCAGATCGCGCAGCAGGGCCGAGGGGTGGTAGGTCGCCATAAGGCGGCGGCCGTCGATGTCGTACCAGATCCCGTGTTCCCGTGTGATGCGGAAGTCGGGATCAATGAGCGCCTTGGCGGAGATGCGGCCGAGGCAGACGATAATCTTCGGGTCCAGAAGCGCGATCTGTCTGTCCAGCCATTCCCGGCAGGCCCCCTGCTCCGTATCGAGCGGATCCCGGTTTCCGGGCGGGCGGCACTTGACGGTGTTTGCGATGTAGACCCGGCTCCGGTCCAGGTCGATCATTTTCAGCATGTCATCCAGGAGCTTTCCCGCGGGGCCGACAAAGGGCTCGCCCCGGAGATCCTCCTGCTCGCCCGGTCCCTCGCCCACCAGCAGGATCTGTGCCCTTTCGCTGCCCGTGCCGAAGACCAGCCTGTGCCGCGTATCGCAGAGCGAGCAGCGGCGGCAGCCGGCGCATTCCTTTTTCAGAGCCTCCCAGGAGTCCACGGGCGTCCCCTCCCCGTCGCGCGCCGGGAAAGAAGCACTTGCAAGTCACCCGGCCGCGTATTATAATAACAGAACCAAAGGTATCTTATATATTATCATCTTTTTTCCGCGCCCGCAACTGCTTTTCCCCGTTTATCCCGGGGGTTTGGGCGCGGCATTCTGTGTGAATCGGGGAGATGCATTATGGCTGAATTTGAAAACTACCTGTCCCCCGGCAGAAAGGGGCACCTGATCGGCATCGGCGGCGTGTCCATGTCCTCCCTCGCGGAGGTGCTAGCCGGCATGGGTCTGAACATCACGGGCTCGGACATGAACGAGGGCGCGAATATCGAGAGTCTGCGCGAAAAGGGCATCCTGATCCACATCGGGCACAGCGCCGGGAATGTGGCGGACGATGTGGAATTCGTGGTTCGCACCGCCGCTGTCCACGACGACAACCCCGAGATCCAGGCAGCCCGCGCGCGGGGCATCCCGGTCTTTGAGCGGACACAGGCCTGGGGCGCGATCTCCAAGGACTACGCCAACGCCCTCTGCATCTGCGGCACCCACGGCAAGACGACCACCACCTCCATGTGCACCCACATCATGATGGCCGCCGACAAGGACCCCACCGTCATGATCGGCGGGACTCTCCCCCTTCTGAAGGCCGGCCACCGGGTGGGCCACGGCAACACCATCATCATGGAGGCCTGCGAATACTATAACTCCTTCCTCTCCTTCCACCCCACCGTCGCCGTCGTCCTGAACGTGGAGGCAGACCACCTGGACTTCTTCAAGGATCTGGATGATGTGAAGCACTCCTTCCGTCTCTTTGCCCAGCGGGTTCCGAAGGACGGCTACGTGATCGCAAATCTCGACGATCCCAACACAATGGACGTGGTGCGGGACATCGAGGGACGGGTCATCACCTTCGGCCTCACGCCGGAGGCCGACGTGACCGCCGCGAACATCGAGTTCCTGGGCGCGAATTCCCACTTTGACATTCTCTACAAGGGCCGGCTCTTTACTGACGTGACCCTCCATGTTCCCGGCATCCACAACGTGAAGAACGCCCTTGCCGCCACCGCCGCCTGCATCAGTCTCGGCGTGCGCCCCAACGCCGTGAAGTACGGCCTTGCGGGCTTCAACGGCGCGGGCCGCCGCTTCGAGTTCAAGGGCAAATACAACGGCGCGG
>CAMHEN010000156.1 GCA_946184165.1 uncultured Clostridia bacterium
CCATGATACGCGAGTAGCTCAGCACGTCGCCGAACCAGCCCGTGAGCGTGTTGTAGATGCAGGAGAAGGGGGCCGTGATGATCCCGAAGCCCTTCGCCCCGCGGGTGGAGCCGATGAGGAGCATCGCGGCGCCGAGGATCATGACCCCGAGGCCGACGGTCTTCAGGATCGCAAAATCCTTGAATACCAGCATCTGCAGGGCAAATAGAATGATGCCGAGCAGGATGATGAACTGCGCGCCCTCCTCCAGAATGGCGCCGGCCTTGTCGCCGTGCTTCATCTTTTCGTGATAGTTGACCGCCATGCCCACGTTCAGGTGGATGACGCCCAGCACCATCGCGCCGTAGAGGACGGCGTTGGAGTCCCGCACGGGGCTGAAAAGCGCCGGCAGACCCTGCCAGTCGGAGCCGAACATGCCCGCGATGACCCGTGGGGCATCGCCGAAGAAGCCGCCTGTCAAAGCGCCCATCACGAAGGTGGAGATCCCGCCGTAGAGCAGCAGTCTGCAGAAGGAGAGGGTCCCCTCCCGGGGCTTGATCCTCTTCATGGCTACGAGCGCCGCGAGGATCATGATGATGCCGTAGCCCATGTCTGCCATCATCAGCCCGTAAAACAGGATGAAGAAGGGGGCCATCAGCGGGTTCGGGTCCACGCTGCCGTAGGCCGGGAGCGAATACATGTTGGTCACCATGTTCAGTGCGTCGGAGAACTTGTTGTTTTGGAGCTTGACCGGGACCTCGGGATATTCCTCCTCGGTGGGGTCCAGCGTCTCCCAGGCGCAGCCGAAGCGCTCGAACACCTCCGAGAGCTCCTTCTCCCGGTCGGCGGGGATCCAGCCCTCCATCACGAGGACGCTGTCCGTGCCGCAGAGCCGCTCTTCCGCCTCAGCCATGGCGATCCTGACGTTCACCCGGTCGGCGGCGAGCTTGAGCTCGTCCCGGTGCACGGCGTCATCCGTGATGTAATGTACGCAGTTTTCCTTCTCGGCGGCGAGCTCCTTAAGCGTCTGCTCCGCCTCAAGCTGGCACTGGCGCGCGGTGCCGTTCATGCCGCTCACTGCCGAGGGCGTGAAGCCGAAGGGCCGCAGCGCGTCCAAAAGGGCGGGAAGCTGCCCGCGCATGCAGACCAGCAGCACATAGCGGGTCTTTTTCTCCTCGCGGATGGTGAAAAGCTCGCACTCTTCGTCCACCGCCTCCAGGGCGGCCTCCGCCTGCTCCGCCGGGATACGGGCGGGGAGGGAGCCCGTCAGTACGCTGCAGCGCTCGGTCCCCTCAAAATTCAGGGGCAGATCCAGATCCAGCCAGGGCTGCAGGGATTCGATGACGGCGCGCTCTCTGCTCTCTTCGGCGCTGATGCGCTTGATGCGCGCCTCAAAGCCCTCCAGCGTCTCGGCGACCTTCAGAGCGCCGGCGAGGCCGGTGTCGTCCACCAGGACGCGTCCCTCCAGCTCGGGCTTGGCCGAGAGCATCTTTGTCTTCTTCGGGGCGTAGAAGTCCAGCAGCTCAACGGCGTGGACAAGGCTCGCATGGCGGGTTTTAAGGGTGTTCAGCTCGCTGCTCTCGGGATGGACGAGACCCGCGGCCTCGGTCCCCTCGAGCTTGGGTTCCAGCTCCGTGAACTGCACGCAGCCGTGGCGGACCAGCTCCTTCAGGAGCTCCTCCTTGCTGTCGCGGACAGCCAGCAGCCGGAGTTTTTTCATTTTTACAATGGCCATCTCAGCTGTTCACTATCCTTTCCACTACCTTTGCCGCCGCGGCCTCCATTTTTCCGCCGGCCTTCGCGCGCAGCGCGGCTTTCTGATTTTCCAGCTCGCCCGACAGGGCCTCGGCCTGCCTGCGGGCTTTCTCGTTGACCTGGCGGCTGAGCTCCTGGAGCTCGTCGTCCGCCTTTTCCAGCGCGGAGCTCACGGCGAGCTTCCCGACGTTTTCCGCGTCGGCGGCGAGCTGCTTTGCCCGGCTCTCGGCGCCGGTGACAGTAGCCCTGGCCTGCGCTTCGGCCTGGGCAATGTTGCTGATCGCTTCAAATGACATTGGCACACCCCCCTTGATGTAATCGGGATAAGCCCCTCCCGGCGCCCGCCGGGGAGGGGGTTTGTCCAAACGCAGGTATTATAGCACACACGCGCGGCGTTCGGCAACTGCGATATTCACTTTTTATAATAGGGAAAAGGAGCTGTCTCAAAATGAGATAACCCCTGTATAAGTTGACGGCTCTGTTCTTCTGTGCTAAACTAAGCACATCAGAAGAACCAACAACGTATTTTATTTTATACGGACTCGCCGCCCCAGATGGGACAGCCCCGTATGTTTTGGTTGTTGGTTCTTCTGATATTTTTATATCATAGAACTTGTCACCGTAGTTATGTTTATCCTTCTCGTTTAAGTTAAGCCCGGTAACAATATCAACCTCATGCGTTTTTCCGTCGATATTAACGAATGCGCGCCGATGGTTCATAATGTATGTCGTAGGGGCCGATGCCCTCATCGGCCCGGCACAGAAAACGAAAAAACGCATTAACCCCCCGGCGAATTCGTACCATGATACGCTTTCGCCGGGGGCTTCTTGTTTGATTTGGCTCATACCGCGCGGGACGTCGAGGGCGCCGTCCCCTACGGCATTTTACTTTTTATGCTTACGCCGCTTCGGCGGCGGTTTTGCGCGCCCGGCCGACCACACGGCTCAGGCCGATGCTGATCTCATAGAGGGCGATCATGGGGATCGCGACCATGATCTGCGAGACGATGTCCGGCGGGGTAATGATGGCGGCGAGCACGAAGATCACGACGATCATGACCTTGCGTCCCTTGACGAGCCATTCCGCCCGCACAAGACCGAGACCTGTCAGCAGCACGGACACCACCGGCAGCTCAAACACCAGGCCGAAAATCACAAACACCGTCAGGAGAAAGCTCACATACTGCTGGATGCTGATGGAGGCGGTGACGTCCACCTCGCCCGTAAACGTGAACTGGATCAGAAATCGCAGCATGAAGGGCAGACTGATAAAGTAAGCGAAGGCCACGCCCAACAGAAAGCACAGGCCGCCCGCCAGGAGAGAGCCGGAAATATAGCCCCGCTCCCTCCCCGTGAGACCCGGGCTGCAGAAAGCGTAGACCTGGTAGGCGAGCACAGGGAAACACACCACAACCGCGCCCACCAGCGCCACATTCATGTACACCAGAAAAAGTTCCTGCGGTGCGATATAGACGTAGACGTAGCTGAAGCGCTTGCCCATGTCCGTCAGCAGAGTGACGAGCTGGGGTGCAAAGCTCAGGCACACGCCGAAGACGACAACCAGCAGCACCACGCACACCAGGATGCGGTTGCGAAGCTCTTTGAGGTGGCCGGACAGACTCATGCTGCCGTCGGGCGAGGGCGCCTTGTCAGCTCTCTTCTTCATCGGAAGCCGCGGCGCTCTCGGCCTTCTTGGCCTTGGGGGCCTTCTTGCCCTCGGGGACCTCGCCGGCGTCGGCCTCTTCCATGCCGTCCTTGAAGCTCTTGACGCTCTTGCCGAACATCTTCGTCAGCTTGGGGATCTGCGTGGGTCCAAAGATAATGATGACAACGACCAGAATGATGATGAGTTCCTGCATTCCGATTTTCATGCGGATTCTCCTCCTTTATCTTCCGCGCTCTCGGCGGCGGGCTCTTCTGCGGGCACGGGTTCGCTTGCTGTGGCCGGCGTCTCGGCCGCCGGGGCGTCGGTCTTTTCCTCCGCCGGGGCCGCCTCGCCCGCTGCTGCGGGCTTTTTCTCCTGGGGCTTGGCTTTGCCGATGTTTTTCAGATCCTTTTCCACCGCGTTCAGATCACCCTTGAGGCCGCGCCCAATGTCCTCCAGCGGCTCCATCGCCTCGCGCAGAGGCTTCTGCGCCTCCTCCAGGGGATCGATGACGCTCTCGCGGATTTCCTTGGTCATCCCCGAGGAAGCCTTGCGGAATTCCCGGAGAGCTGCGCCGAACTTGCGGGCGTACTGCGGCAGCTTGTCAGGTCCGATCACCAGCAGGGCCACGATAAAAATGACAACCAGCTCCATTGCGCCGATCTTCATACGGAGGCCCTCCTTCCTGTGAATATTGCTCCGGATTCGACAAGAGAAATAATACATTTTTTTCACGCGACTGTCAAGGACGCGGAGAGATTTACCTGTCTCCGCCGCGCCAACAACAGGGGAAAACCGGGAGCATGTCCGCAGCCTTGGACGCTTACTCTTCCTGATCGTTGAAAAACTCGCTCATGTCCGTGGGGAAGTCGAAGCGCTCCACCGGGTCCGCGCTGCGGAAGGGGACCCCCTGCCGGCGGCGGGCCAGCTCCTCCTCCCGGCGGCGCTTCTCGGCGCGCTTGCGCTCGCGCAGGTGCTTCCTGCGCAGGCGGCGGTAGCGAGTGATAAGCACGAGGTAGATGAGGGCGAAGACGGCCAGAATGCTGAGGAGCGTGATGACCCAGCCCTTGCTGAGGATGTCGGCCACGCGGCGCATCAGGTAGGCGTTGCGCGACAGGTCGATGGAGGAGCTGTTGACCAGTTTGCTCGTGCCGTAGAGGGTGCTGCCCACATAGACGCGCACCTCGCCCAGCACGGTGCCCGCGTCGATGGGGGCGCGCAGCGTGTCGTTGTAGAGCAGGATCTCGCGGCGGATGTCCTCCTCTGTGACCTCGTTCGGCATGAGGGCGGTCAGCTCGTCCGCCGGGTGCAGCATGGCAACAGCGTCGCCCTCGGCGAGTTCCACGTCCTGGCGCTCCACGACCTCGTTCGCGCTCAGAAGCGTACGGTAGGAGAAATTATCAAAGCCCCAGTCATAGAGGGTGCGGCTGTCGATAAAGTTGTAGTAGTCCTCGATCTGGGCGTTGAGGGCGCCGTCGCAGCCCATGGCCACGGCCAGCAGGCGCACGCCGTTTCGCTGGGCGGTGGAGA
>CAMHEN010000157.1 GCA_946184165.1 uncultured Clostridia bacterium
TTTTGCATGGATTGAACGTGAAGGGGGACTCCCCGTCCCCCTTCACAATCCCCCTCACAAATCCAAGTCGGGATAAAAAAGGGTTTGTCTACAGTCTGAAAACCCAGCCGTAAAGGCTGGGTTTTTTTGTTTGACCGTGGAGAGATTCAAATAATAATCCAACACGCCGGGGACGCGTTCGTGAGCCAATGCGCACATCGGGCGGTTCTTCTGCCGATTTCATAACGGCCATTTTTTTGAGCTGCTGAGGAAACGGCGAGAATATGGCTTTGCATTGTCTTATCACTCCGACTGTACGGCCTTAGGGATTTCATTGACGGGGCAATAAAACGCTTGACAATGGGGGCCTTTGTGTGTTTATTGATACTGTAGGCCGGAGACTGTCCGGACATCATGTGATCAGCAGATAGAAAGGATATCGATATGTTCCGTGAAATGCACCGCATCAAGCAGCAGCTCTCCCGCGAGGAGTGCATAGAGATCCTTAAAAACGAGCCGCGGGGCGTCCTCTCCGTCCTGGGGGACGACGACTATCCCTACGGTCTCCCCATCAACCACTTCTATTGTGAGACTGACGGGAAGCTCTATTTCCACGGCGGGAAGCAGGGCCACCGTATCGACGCCGTGAAGCGCCACGACAAGGTCTCCTTCTGTGTCTATGACAAAGGCTTCCGCCGGGAGGGCGAATGGGCGCTGAACATCCGCAGCGTCATCGTGTTCGGCCGCATCGAGTGTGTCGAGGACCGTGAGAAGACCATCGAAATCTCCCGCCTGCTCAGTCATAAATTCACAGACGACGAGGCGTATATCGACCGCGAGATTGAAAAATCGGGGCCGGGCACGCTGCTGCTCGCGCTGACGCCGGAGCACATGACAGGCAAGCTCGTAAACGAATCGTGAGCGCCTTCAGGATATGCTCTCCTCGTCCGGCTTCTGGCCGTCGTGGGCCTTCCAGGCACACTCCGTTACACGCATATCGCTGAAGCGCGCTGTAAAGGACGAATCCTCCGGACTGCAGGCATAGACGCCGAAGCGGATTTTGCCCTCCCCCTCCCACAGATGGCAGACACGCATCTGGGAAAAGCGCACCCCATCGGACGAACATTCGATGCAGTAGTCATCCTCCCGTCGGCTGAGACGGTACCACATGGTTTTGACCGCGGCAGGGATGGCCGTGGTGGCCCAGTCGGAATAGCCGTGGTTCGTCACGACGGAACCGAGATGCTGGAACACCTCGTTCTCATATTCCACCGAGGCCTTGAGCCAGTTTTCAGAATCCAGGTACAGGACAATCCCGCACTGGTCAAAGCGGTGGTGGCTCTCGGAGAAATCCGTTTTGACGATAAAGCTGAAAAACTTCTCTTCCGTCTCGGCCTGGAGAAGGGGCGCGTTGTCGTTGCGGAAGTGATAATAGGTCCGCTGCCAGAGATCCGTATGCGGATCCGTCGTGATTGAGACCTTGCCCGTCCCGAGGCTGCTGCGTTTCGGCGCTCTCGTCCACGTCATGGTTTCCGTCATGCTGTTCCTCCCGTTTCGGATTTCATTCTATCCCCTAATAAAAAACTGCAAAAACGTTCCGGCAGAATATGTTCTAACCTGCGCTGCCTTCTTTCACCATATATCTCCATTATGCTCTATGGTTTTTCAGATTGTAGTTTCAGTATGCCTTCTCCGGCGCCGCTTGTCAAGTGCCGCCGCGGTTTTCAAAAGCGATTGCCAAATCTCGGTCCATCGTATAAACTGATGTAAGATGAATTAAAAGGAGAGATCGCCATGCCCATGAAACTCACCGAAAAGTACGGAAAACCTGTCTGCGTCGCCCTGTATGCTCTCTTTTCGGCGATGGCCGTACGGAAAAAGCCCCTTCCCCTTTTGATCCTCGTGCTGCTGCACTACGGGGAATACTGCTTCATCGGCAAAAAGATCGCCGCGGAGCGGGGTCTCACAGAAGCGGAGGGGCTGGCCCAATGCATGAGCTTCGGCTTCACTTGGTGGCTGCCGCTGAAAAACAGATGAGACGGCGCGCTTTCAGACTCCCGCTGCGTGGCCTTCTCCTGACGCTGGGGCTGCTGGCCCTTCTCGCTCTCGACAGCGGCGCTGCGCAGGCCGATGACGGCTCCTTCCGCGTGGTCATTGGGACGGATCTCCACTATATCGCCCCGGCGCTGACGGACCACGGGGCCTGTTTCACGGCCCTCACCGAAAACAGCGACGGCAAGCTTATGCGATATATTGAGGAGATCATCGACGCCTTTCTCGCGGAGGTCCTGCGGGAAAAGCCGGACGCCCTCCTGCTGACCGGGGACCTGACCTTCAACGGCGCAGTCCGCAGCCACGAGGCACTCGCCGAAAAGCTCCGCGCTCTGGAGGCCGCCGGAGTGCCGGTGCTGGTGCTGACCGGGAACCACGACCTCGACAACATGAATGCGGCCGCTTTCTCCGGCGGATCCTTCACGCGGGTGGAGAGCGCCGACAGCGGTGACTTCCGGCGCATCTACAGGGAATTCGGCTTCGACGAGGCAATCAGCGTCGACCCGGACTCCCTCAGCTATGTCTATGCTCTGAAGCCCGGCATGTGGGTTTTGATGCTGGATTTCAACACCCGCCACGATCCCTGCGGCATTTCGGAGGAGAGCCTCCGATGGGTCCGGGCACAGCTTGACGCGGTGCGGGAGGCGGGTGCACTGGTCCTCGCTGCGGGGCACCAGAATCTCTATCAGCAGACCATGTTCCACGCGGGCTATGTGATCGCAGGGGCGGAGGAGCTCTCGGCGCTCTTCCGGGCTTACGGGGTGCCGCTCTACCTGAGCGGGCATCTCCACTGCCAGCACTGGATGCATGTGGACGGCCTCACGGAAATCGCGGGCTCAGCCCTCTCGGTGTCCCCCTGCCAGTACGGACTGCTCGAATCCGAAGCCGGGTCCCTCCGCTATGAGGCGCGGGCGACGGACATCTCCGCCTGGGCATGGGAGAACGGGAGGACGAACCCTGCGCTCCTGGACTTTGCCGCCTGGGCGGCGGACTGTTTCGACAGCCGCACGAGAAGCCAGGTCATCGACATGCTCGCGCTCTTCCCCTATACTTCGGAGGAGCTGCGGCTCCTCACGGAGCACATGGTGGAGGTCAACCGCGCCTACTTCTCCGGCGATCTCAGTGCTGCGGCGGATCTGGACCCGGACGGCAGTCTCTTCTCCCTCTGGGAGCGGTATCCGAGTCCTTACCTCGCCTACCTCTCCTCCATCCGCCCGGAGTTCGGCACCGATTACCGCCGGTGGAGCAATTGACATGCAGAGCGCCTCTCTCAAGATTGAGAGGGGCGCTCCTGCGTTTAATTGATAGTATTACTTCTCCTCAAAGGCGGTCTTGGGGGCGCCGCAGAGAGGACACTTGTAGTCGTCGGGCACCTCGTCGCCCTCGTAGACATAGCCGCAGATCCTGCAGACCCACTGCTTCGCCGACGCGGGCGCCGCCTCAGCCGGGGCCGCGTCCCCTTCGAGGACGGAGGCCGCCACGGTGTTCGCGAGGGCTTTGAGCGCGTCTGCGTCGCCGCTCGCGGGGCTTGAAAGGATGGTCACCGTGTCGCCGATCACCGTGCAGCCCGTGAGGCGGTCGATGATCTCCCGCATGAGCTTTCCGGAGACCGGGGACCAGCTCCCGTTTTCGATGAGGGCAAAGGTCCGGTTCTGGAGGTTGTGGGCCTCGAGATCCAGGAGGAAGTTCTTCATCGGGGTGAAGACGCCCATGTTGTAGGTGATGGAGGCCAGGACAATGTGGCTGCAGCGGAAAGCCTCGCCTACGAGCTCGCTCACGTGGGTCTTGGACACGTCATAGACCGCGACGTCCGCCACCCCCTGCTGGGAGATGAGGGCCGCGAGGGCGTTCGCCGCGCTCTCTGTCCCGCCATAGACCGAGCCGTAGACCACCATGACCGCCTTCTTCTCCGGGGTATAGCTGCTCCAGAGGCTGTACTTCTCCAGGATCCAGCCGAGCTTGTCGCGCCAGACCGGGCCGTGGGTGGGACACAGGATCTTGATGGGCACGGTGCCGGCCTTAGCGAGGACCGCCTGGACCTGGGGGCCGTATTTGCCGACGATGTTGCAGTAGTAGCGCCGGGCGTCCGGGAGCCAGTCCTTTTCAAAGTCCACCTCGTCCGCGAAGAGGTTGCCGTTCAAAGCGCCGAAGCTGCCGAAAGCGTCCGCCGAGAAGAGGACGCCGGACACATCGTCAAAGCTCATCATGACCTCGGGCCAGTGGACCATGGGTGCCATCACGAAGGTGAAGGTGTGCCTGCCGAAGCTCAGGGTGTCCCCCTCTCCGACAAGGATGGAGCGGTCGGAAATGTCGCAGGCAAAGAACTGGTTGAGAATCACGGCGGCCGCCCTGGTGCATACGACCTTCGCGTTGGGGTAGCGCACCAGCACCTCGGAGATGGCGGAGCTGTGGTCCGGCTCCATGTGGTTCACAACGAGGTAGTCGAGATCCCGCCCTTCCAGCACGGCGGTCAGGTTCTCAAAGAACTGGCCTGTGACGGAGCGGTCCACCGTGTCCACGAGGACCGTCTTCTCGTCAAGCAGAACATAGGAGTTGTAGGCCACGCCGCGGGGGATCGGGTACACGTTTTCAAAGAGCTGGATACGACGGTCGCTGACGCCGACATAGACAATGTCGTCCGTCACCATGCGGACGCTGCCGACGCCCGCGAATTTCTTTTTGCCTTCGAAGGTCTTGCCCTCCTCCGCACTGGCGGCGGCAGGCCCCAGGACGCTCGCCGCGGCGAAGCCGGCCACCCCGGCCGCCGCCGCTTTCAGGAAATCTCTTCTTCCGATCTCGGTACTCATGGAAACACTCCCTTTCGTTTATTATCCGTG
>CAMHEN010000158.1 GCA_946184165.1 uncultured Clostridia bacterium
CCACCCTCAAGGAGGTCAAGACCAACTGCGGCTACCAGATCTCCACGCTCTGGCCCGAGGTCAAGCGCTTCGACAATCCCCACACTTACTATGTGGATCTGTCCCCCAAGCTCATGGCGCTCAAGGACGAGATGCTGGAAAACCACGGGAGAAGATAAGCGTGTCCGCCGCAAAAACGATTTGATTTTCTGCCCGGGCAATGCCGTTAAAGTCGGTTATTAGAGAATTATTATAGAAGGAGAATCACAATGAAAAAGATCCTGAGTTTGCTTCTCGCACTTTGTCTGCTGATCCCCCTCGGTGCTGCACCTGCTTTTGCCGCCGTCTCTTCGGCAGAGGAATTTGAGCAGCTCAAGCAGAAGGCGGAAGCCGGTGATGCCGCCGCCATGGTCGATGTCGCCAACACCTACTACCTCGGCAACTATTACGCCGACGTCTCCCGCGACTTTGCGCAGGCCCTGTCCTGGTTCCTGCGCGCGGCGGATGCGGGCAGCTCTGATGTTTATATGACCATCGCCACCATCTATGAAAAGGGCTCTGCCGGTGAGCGCAGCTTTGAAAAGGCTTACGACTGGTACAAGAAAGCCGCCGAGGCCGGCAGCAGCGAGGCCGAGGAACATATGCAGGACGAGGTGTTCGCCGGTCTTCACTGGAAGGACAATGCTGTTGCGCTGACCGGCACTCTCGGCGAGTACGGCAGCTGCGGCGGCCGCTACGGCACCCCCTTCTACCTGGACAAGCCCGTTGTAAACTGCCCGCTGATCAATCTGCAGATGCGCTTTATCAATTACCGCGGCTGGCCCTTCGGTCTTTACGGTCTCTACGCCCAGACCCTCAACGGCGACTGGATCGAGGTCACCCGCTTCCAGATTGAGAAGTCTCAGGGCGCGGAGGGCGCCGAGCCCAGGCTCTATGAGATCCGCCCGGCCGCACCCATCTCCTTCAAGGCGCTGGCGGTCGTACTGCTTGAGGACGGCATGGACTTCAATCTCGTCCACGAGGACACCTACTACGTGGACAAGACCTGCCTGTCTGAGTACTCTGACACCGTTCTTCCCTCTTCCTTTACTCCCTCCGGTGCGCAGTACCCCGAAAATGCTGCCACCTTCGCCACCTCCGCCTGGGTCAACCCCTATCCCGAAGGTTTCGGCGGCTGATCCGCTGATACACCTGTTTGTGAATGATATCATGAAACCCCTGCGAGTTTGAGCCTCGCAGGGGTTTTGTGTTCTTTGCGTTTTTATCCTTACCAGATATTCACTCTGTCCTCCGGGGCGAGGTACATACCGTCGCCCTCGGTGATGCCGTAGCAGTTCAGGAACTCGTCGAACTGCTGCAGCGTGCAGTTGACGCGCAGATAGCCCATCGGGTGCACGTCGTTGATGCGCCGGTAGATCATCTGCAGCGTGTCCTTGTCGAGCCAGAGGCCGGCATAGGCACGGAAGAAGGCGTCGTAGTCGAAGTTCTCCTTCTCCGCGGCAATGCGCAGCGCCACCTTGATGCCCGCCATATCGGCGCAGGCCTCGCCGGTCACGATGCTGCCGTAGAGATTCTGGCCCTCCCAGGGGTGGATGGCGTTGTAGTAATCCTCCATCTTCTGGTTGCGGCGGAGGAACTCCGCGTAATCCTCCTCCGTCCACCAGACGGCCAGATTGCCGTCCTTGTCATACTGTGCACCGGTGGAGTCAAAGCCGTGGGAGATCTCATGGCCGATCACGGCGCCGAGCGTGCCGAGCAGCTCTTCGTCGGACATGTCGCTGTTGTAGGCGCCGCCCTGGGCGAAGGCGCCGAGAATGGTGATGGTGTTGTTCGACCAGTCATAGAAGCAGTTGACGGTCGTCGGCGGCATGTTCCACTTCTCCTTGTCCACAGGCTCGGCGTATTCCTTTACGCTCTTGGCGATGTTGTAAGCCGAGATGCTCCTGTTGGCCTCCCAGAGGGTTCCGCCGTCCTCGGGCCCTTTAAAGTTCAGCTCCTCGCAGCTGTATTTCTCCCAGCTGTCGGGATAGAGGCTGCGGGGCTCGATGCATTCCAGCTTCTCAATGGCTTTTTCGCGGGTCTCGTCAGACAGGAAGTCGGCCTCTTCGATGATCCCGTGATAGGCATCCAGGATCTCTTCCATCAGGGTGAGGATGCGGTCCTTGTCCTCCTGCTTGAGGTAGGTCCGGGTGTAGAGCTGTGCCACGGGCCATCTCAGCGTTTCGGCAACCGCGGCGGAGAACATCGTCTCATCGTCGATCATGCCGCTTGCGCCGGAGACGGCGTTGTCGCAGGCATAGCTCCACTCATAGCACTCGCGGTCCAGGCTGCCCGACGCGCCGATCACGCCGTGCACGATGATAAAGTCCTTGATCAGAGGCAGGTTTTCATCGGTGTACAGCTCAACAAGCTTTGCAAGGCCGGCCGGGTTCATGACCATATATTGTTCGGCCTCGGGGTAGCCGACGGCAGCCAGCTCCTCCAGGATCGGGACCGGGCCCTGGGCCGCCTTCAGTTCGTCGAGACTATAATAGTTGAGGATCTTTTCCCTGAAGTCCGGCTTCTGCTGTTCCTCGCTGGTATACAGGGCGGGGGCCAGCATGGTCTCAAAGGCAAGACAGTTGTCGATCTTCTGCTGCGCCTCTTCCTCCGTATAGCCGAGCTTGTTGAGCATCTTGCCTGCAAGCTCCGTCAGCGCTTCCTTCTTGATGGCGCCGTAGTCGGTCAGCTTCTCATACTCGGCGGAATCCCCGAGCAGCGTGTCGGCATCCATCACCGCGAGCACATATCTCGTGGAATCCACGGAATCCGGATAGGGCCCGGTGTAAAAGAGCGGGGCAAGCTCGTCCTCATCGCGGGTATTTACGAAGTACGCGCTCAGCTCGTCGATGGAGCTGACAGCCTCCAGCGGCGTGATCGCCTCCTTGAGCGGCGCAACGCCCAGTGCATTGCGGCTGTCCCAGTCCATCATCAGCTTGAACAGGTCGTAGGCCAGGCGCATGTCATGCTCTTCCGGCGCGTCGCCGAGGAACATGCTTTTGATGTCCTCCGCGTTTTTCAGGCTCAGGTCCATCAGGGTGCCGCCGAAGGGGTAGCCCTCCGGGATCTCCAGGGCGAGAATTTTTTCTTTGTTGACCGCAAGGGCAAAGTTGTCCTTCACATCGGCGGTCGTTTCCTCGGTCACGACGCCGTCCAGATCGCTGCAGATCCAGGGCGTGCCGCTTAAGTAATCCGGCCCGTCGGCAAAGGCCGGGGCGCACAGCGAGGCAAACAATGCCAACGTCAGCAGGATGCTCAGCAGTTTCTTCATAGATGATCTCCTTTCAAAACCTAACAGAGCCGGAGTATTGCACAGCTTGTGTTTTATTATACCATAATACCTAAAAACTACGCTCAATGACTTTTATATTTTCGGTCCCAGGCGGGCCAGGATCTCATGGAAATAGTCCGGCAGGGAAGCCTCAAACTGCAGTTTCTCCCCAGTGCGGGGATGGATGAGACGGAGCCTGCGCGCGTGCAGGCACTGACCTTCGAGCCCCTTGTCCGGGCACTTTGCGCCATAGAGCCCATCGCCCAGAAGCGGGTGGCCGATGCTCGCCATGTGCACACGGATCTGGTGGGTACGCCCGGTCTCGAGGCGGCAGCGCACCAGACTGTAGCCCCGGTAGTTCTCCAAAACTTCCCAGTGCGTGACGGCGCGCTTGCTGTTTTTCTCGGTCACGGCCATGCGCTTGCGATCCACCGGATGACGCCCGATGGGCTTATCCACCGTGCCGCTTTCCTCGCGGAAATTGCCGTTTACCACCGCGACATATTCACGGCAGAGGCTGTGGTCCGAAAGCTGGGCGGACAGTCCCTGATGAGCAAAGTCGTTTTTTGCCACCGCGATGAGACCCGAGGTGTCCTTGTCGATGCGGTGGACGATGCCGGGCCGCTGCACACCGCCGATGCCGGAGAGGCTGTCGCCGCAGCGGTACAGCAGGGCGTTGACCAGAGTGCCGTCCGGATGGCCGGGCGCGGGGTGCACCACCATGCCGCGGGCCTTGTTGACGATGATGATATCCTCGTCCTCGTACACGATGTCAAGGGGGATGTCCTGGGGCTCAACAGGCAGGGACTCGGTCTCGGGGAAAGCGAAGACGATCTCGTCTCCGGCATTTGCGCGCGCATTCTTTTTGACCGGCTTTCCGTTCACGGTCACGGTCCCGGCCTCCATGCACTTCTGGATGAGGCTGCGGGAGAGAGCCGGAAATTTACGCGAAAGGAGAGCGTCGATCCTCTCGCCGCTCTCCTCATCTGTTATCTGTATCCGTTCTTCGTCCATTTCGGCTGCTTATTTGAACTCTGCCAGGATATCGTCCAGATTGAACTCATCCTCAACCGGCGTCGGAGCGGGCTTGGGTGCGGGGGCCTTCGGCTTTTCCGCCGGAGCGGCTGCGGGCGCGGGTGCTGCAGGACGCGCGGCGGCCTTGGGCTGGGCAGGCGCCTTGTCCGGGGCGCTCTTCGGCGTATCCATGAGACGGCCCGCGTAGGATTTGGCTTCGCTCTCCTCGGCCTTTGCGTTTGCGCGCTCCCAGGCGGCAAAGGGATCGGGACCGTCGGCGGCCTCGCCGCTCTCCTTCTTCGGTGCGGGAGCCTCGGCGGGCTGGGCCGGAGCCTCAGCTGCGATCTTCTTGTTCATGGCAGCGCGCTGCTGCGCCTTATACTCCTCATACTCCTGCTCGTACTTCTCCTGGCGGGACTTGCGGGCGG
>CAMHEN010000159.1 GCA_946184165.1 uncultured Clostridia bacterium
GCTGGACAGATCCATCGGAATGGATGTAAAAAAACTCATACTCTCACTCCTCTCTTTTCTCACGAGGCGCAGGCAAAACAATCTTGCCTGCGCCTCAATTTCTTCGGATGTTTTTCATTTTAACAAAACCTAAACATTTCTCCAATAAAACGCAAACAAGCCGCCTGTATTCTTGGATCATCCCAAGCGGGAGAAAACAAAAAACAAATCCACGAATCATGGAGGAATATACAATGACTACCGTTCTTAACAATAATGAGCTTTACATAGTCACCGGGGCCGCAGGCAATCTGGGCAGCGCCATCGTCCGCCATCTGGTCGCAAACGGCAAGGCCGTCCGCTCCTTCGTCCTCCGGGGCGAGGAGGCCGCGAAGCACCTGCCCGAGGGCGCGAACGTCCACGAGGGCGACGTGACCGACGTGGCCACCCTGGATAGGCTCTTCTCCGACATTCCCGAGAACACCGCCGTCTACTGCATCCACTGCGCGGCCATGGTCTCCGTCAGCAACCTGGTGGCGGACAAGATCTGGCATGTGAACGTGGACGGCACGCAGAACATCATCGACCAGTGCAAGGCCCACGGTGCGCGCCTCATCTTCATCGGCTCCACCGGCGCCATCCCCGAGGAGCCCAAGGGCACCGTCATCCGCGAGGTGGAGCACTTCGATCCCAACGCCGTCATCGGCATCTACGACCAGACCAAGGCGGCCTCCTGCCAGCTGGTGCTGGACGCCATCCATGCCGGTGAGATCGACGGCTGCCTGATCCTGCCCAGCGGCATCTCCGGCCCCGGCGACTACACCTTCGGCAACGTGGCCGGCGTCATCAAGGAGTATGTGGAGGGCAAAATGCCCGCCGGCGTCGAGGGCACCTTCAACTGCGCCGACAACCGCGACATGGCCGAGACCATCGTCCGCGCCTGCAAGGAAGGCCGCAGCGGAGAGAGCTACATTCTCGGCGGCGATCAGATCGGCATGAAGGAGGTCTTTGACATCCTCGCCGAGCACACGGGTCTGCCCACCATCAAGACAATCCTGCCCGCAGGCATGGGCAAATTCCTCGGCAGCATGAGCGACATGGCCGAGATGGTCACCCACAAGCCCCAGCGCATGACCAGCTTTGCCGTGTACAATCTGGTGCGCAACAACGAATTTGATTCCTCCAAGGCCATGAAGGAACTGGGCTACAGCCCCCGCTCCATGGCGCAGAGCATCGCCGAGGAGATCGACTGGATGATCGGCGAGGGCATCGTCACCCTGCCTGAGCCAAAGGAGCCGGATACCCGCAGCTTCCAGGAGAAGTTCGCCGAGGCCAACAGTGCCATCGGCCACAGTATCGCCCAGGGCGTCAAAGCGGCCGGACACGGCGTCGCGGTGGGTTGCAAGGCCGTGGAGCACGGCGTGGTCGCCATGGCGGATGGGATCGAGGACGGCATTCACGCCATGGGCGAGAACTTCCGCGAGATGACCATGCTGCGTGCGGGCGCCGCTTATGAAGCCGCTCCCGCAGTTGACGAAAACGAGGGCGGCATCGTCAACTCTTACGAAAACACCGAAGCGCTAAGCAAGAAATTCCCGGTGGAGCATCCCACCACGATCCTGCCCGGCATGGAGACCGCGATCCGGAACCGCCTGCTCAACGGCTTTGAAAACTGGAACCGGGGCTTTGAGGCCTGGAAGGCCTGGGGCGACATCCTCTACACGCCCGCGTCCATGTACAATGTCCACGGCGTGCGTCTGACGCTGCCGGAGTACCAGCAGGCCATGCTGCTGACCCTGCGCAATAACGACATCCAGATGGGCAAATTCCGCAACATGGTCGTCAACGACGACTGGGTGGCCATCCACTACGATATCGCCACCATCAACCGGGAGACCGGCGAGACAAAGCCCGGCAGCGTAATGGAATTTGTACAGTTTGAAAACTACGGCGAGGGCCTGGACACCCGCGTGGTGGAGGGCTGGGCCGGCACCAAGGGCAAGGACTACGAGGGGCTGCTGCGCCTGCTGACGCCGGAAGAACGGGAAGCGCAGGAGCAGGCAAGAGCCGAGATCCTCTCCCGCGACATTCCGGAGATCGACGTGCTGGCGGTGCGCTACCCGGTCAAGCACCCCACCTCCGTCCGCACGGCCCTGGGCCGCGAGATCCGTCAGGCGATCCTGCTGGACTTCGACTGCTGGAACAAGGGCTATGACCAGTGGGAAGCCTGGGCCAGACGCACCCTGTCCGAGGACTTCGTCTGCCATACCGACTTCGGCGACGCAGACCGCGAGCAGTATCTGGAGGCCTCCCGCGTCTGGTTCGATGAGAAGCAGAGCAAGCGCCTCTACTTCGATAACCTTCTTGTGCGCGACAACTGGGCGGCTATCCAGTACTGTATCGTCTACACGGAAAACGGCGTCAAGGAAGACAAGAGCATGATGCAGTTTATGCGCTTCGTGGAAGAGGAAGACGGCGTGAAGCTCGTCGAGTGCTGGAACAAGTAAAGAATCGGCCTTTCCGCTATGGGAAGGCCGTCTTTTATAGCGAAGCAAATATCAGGACATTGAGACTAATATGAATATTTACTGCTCGGTGATTGTTCAATAGAATAGCAATAGAATCCAGCAAGAATGAGGGCAAGAGCAAAATGATCACAAAGCTTCTTTACGTCCCCGAGAACAGAAAAGACATCGTGTAAACGTGATTCACGGAAAACAACGAGAGGAGACCAATATGAAAAATACTGTACGCATCCTTTAAAAAGTCCAGATGGTTCCCGCTGGTGGTCGGGCTTGTGTCGATCGTCTTCGGTATCCTGCTTCTTCTCACGCCGCAGGCGAGGATGGAAAGCATCGCGCTGTTCATCGGCATTGCAATCGCCCTATACGGTTTGTTCTCCGTCGTCGTGGCGATTATGAACCGGGACAATAAAAAGCTGTTCCTGACAGACCTGCTGTTCGGCATCGTTCTTATCGTTCTGGCGATCCTCGTCTTTGCCAATCTCGCCTTGATCGGCAAATATCTCCCCACGCTCGTCGGTTTTCTCATGATCCTGAGCTCCCTGGCGGAGATCGTGCGTTCCTTCAGCCTGAAGAGCGGCGGACTCAAGAGCTGGTGGCTGGGCATCGTGCCGGCCCTTATCGTCCTGATTCTTGGCTTTGTTTTCCTGCTCAAGCCGGGCTTCGTGGGCGCGTCCTTCGGGATCTTCACCGGCATCACCCTAGTCATCAACGGCATTGCCGCCGTCGTCAACTTCTTCCAGCTGAAAAAGTAAGGGCTGTCGGAGCACGGATATGAAGAAAAACATCTGGCGCCGGATCTTTGTCCTCCCGCTCCTCCCCACGCTGCTTGTAATGGCCGCCGCGGCGGGTCTGATGGTGCTTGCCTTTCAATGGCGGCTTTTCGATCTGCGGGGCGCCGCGATCTATATGTTCGCCACTTACGCGCTGATCGTGGCCTGTACGCTCTACGCGCGGCTGATGGATCGCTTCCCGATCCTGAAGCGGATCTTCACGCTCCCGCTGCTGCCCTCGCTGCTGATCATCATTGCCGGCGCGGCTCTGCTGATCTACGTATTCTCGCAGCAATCCTTCGGGATCATCGCCTCGTTTGCGTATCCGCTTTCCGCCTATGCGCTGGTTCTTGCCATCACCAACTACATCCGCATGATGCGTGAGCTCAGCGACTCGGAGCATGAGGTGCGCATCGGCTACGGGAGTCAGAGTACTGTAAAAAGCAAGGCGTTGAGCGGCCTCTTTTCCTCGCTGATGCTGCCGTTCTTCCAGGTTGTCATCATCAGCTTCGGCTATGTGATGACAAAAACCGTAAAGGGTGCGTTCACCGGTAAGATGGGCGGTATCATTTTGGCCATCCTTTCGGTGATCGTCATGCTGCTTATAGTGGTGCTCGGCCCGCTGTTTTTCTGGGTGGGCGTGGCCTGCGTCCTGTGGTGGAGCGGCCAAGTGGTGCGTGGGATCGCCCTGTGTGCCGCGGGCCTTGTCTTTATTGTGCTCTCCGCGCACCTCATTCAGCGCATGACCGAGCGGCAGAAGGAAGCGATCCGGCGGGATTTCAGCCGCTGAGTCATCGGCAGAGTTTATGTAATGTGAAGCCGAAGGGAAACGACCTGCGTCCCCTTCGGCTTTTTTCGTCAGGATCATGACGCAGTGAACACAGTTTTTCTTGCGTTCGGTCGCATTTCCCGTTATTCTTACACTAGACTTCCATTGGGAGGAATCTCACATGTTTAAAATCATCGTCGTTGAGGACGACCGGGAGTTGAACCGGGCGGTCAGCGCCTTTCTGAATCAGAACGGCTATGAGGCTACCGGCTGCCTCAGCGCCAATGAGGCCTACGATGCCTTGTATGGCGGGAACGTGTTTGACCTGATCATTTCGGACATCATGATGCCCGGGGTGGACGGCTTTGAATTTGCCCGCACCATCCGGGA
>CAMHEN010000160.1 GCA_946184165.1 uncultured Clostridia bacterium
TCGGGCAGGCGCCGTGGGGATTGTTGAAGGAGAAGAGGCGCGGCGTCAGCTCCTCAATGGAGATGCCGCAGTCCTCGCAGGCGTAGTTCTGGGAAAAGCTCAGAAACGCCTCCTCCCCCGTATCCACATAGAGGATGCCGCCGGAGAGCCCCAGCGCCGTCTCCGCGGAGTCTGTAAGGCGGCGGACGATCTCGGGCTTGACGACGAGGCGGTCCACGATGATCTCGATGTTGTGTTTCCTGTTCTTCTCCAGACGGATCTCCTCGGCGAGGTCATAGATGTTCCCGTCGATGCGGGCGCGGACATAGCCGGACTTCTTCGCATCCTCCAGGATCTTGACATGCTCTCCCTTCTTACCGCGGATCACCGGGGAGAGGAGCTGGATCCTTGTCCCCTGGGGCAGGGCCATGATGCGGTCCACGATCTGGTCGATGGACTGCTGGCGGATCTCCTTGCCGCACTTCGGGCAGTGGGGCACGCCCACCCGGGCCCAGAGAAGGCGCATATAGTCATAGATCTCCGTCACCGTGCCGACGGTGGAGCGGGGGTTTTTGGAGGTGGTCTTCTGATCAATGGAGATGGCCGGGGACAGACCCTCGATATAGTCCACGTCGGGCTTGTCCATCTGGCCGAGGAACATCCGGGCATAGGAGCTCAGGCTCTCCACATAGCGCCGCTGCCCTTCGGCATAGATGGTGTCGAAGGCAAGACTGGATTTGCCGCTGCCCGAAAGGCCGGTGACGACAACGAGCTTGTCGCGCGGGATCTCCACGTCGATATTCTTGAGGTTGTTCTCCCGCGCGCCTTTGATAAAGATGCTGTTTTGCAGCATGGACGATTCTCCTAAACGATTAAGTCTGCGGTCTTGCCGCGTGTGATTCTGATGAGCGCCTCCGGCGAGAGCTCCACCTGCGCGCCGATCTTCCCGGCGCTGACCGCCATGGCGGAGAGCTCCAGGCAGCTCTCGTGATAAAAGGTCTCAAACTGTTTTTTCATCCCGATGGGCGAGCAGCCGCCCCGGATATAGCCCGTGAGGGCGTTGATCTCACTCACGTGGACCATGGCGATGGACTTCTCCCCCGCGGCCTTTGCCGCCTTTTTGAGGTCCAGCTCCTCCGCGACTGGGATCACGAAGACGTAATTCTTCTTGCTCGCTCCCCGGGTCACCAGGGTTTTGAAGACCTGCCCCGGGTCAAGGCCCGTGAGCTTTGCGACCGTGACGCCGTCCACCGCCTCCTCCCCGTGGGGATAGCTGTGGGCGGTATAGGCAATCTTCTTCTGGTCCAGAACGCGCATAACGTTTGTTTTCTGTTCGGACATGCTGGCCCTCCCTCCCTCCGGGCTGGATTTTTCGTAACTGGTTAAGTATAGCGCATTCCGGAGTGTGTTTCAAGCACTTTAATCGTTTTTTCAGAGAAATAAGTCAAGACTTCCCTTTTTCCGCTGCCGGCTTGTACTGTTGAGCTTTTCATTGTATACTGAGTACAAATACAGAGAGGAGGCCGCACAGATGGAAAAGACCTATCTCGGCTGGCAGGACTGGCCGGAGCCCAGCCGCCAGACCGAATATACGGAGGAGACGCCCCTTCTGTCCCCGGACGGGACACTGCTCGCCAGTGGCTGGGCAAGGCGCAACGTTTTTCAGTACGATCGCAGCAGCGTCCGGCACCCGCTGCGGCGCAAGGAGTGGGACTTCTATCAGATCTCGGACGGGGAGCGTATGCTCCAGCTCAGCTTCGCCAACATCTCTCTGGGCGGCTACGCCTCCGCGGTGCTGGTGGATCTGAAGGCGGGCAGGACCCTCGTATCCGACATGGCGCCGTTTCTCGGCGGGAAGGACAAATACATTTTGCCTGCCAGAGGCGATGCCCCGAATTATGTAAATTTCCGTGTCGGCAAAGCCCGCTTCGAGGCGCACACAGGGGAGCAGCGGCGGCAGCTGCGCTACGACAACGGCGACGTGCATGCCGAGATCACAATGGAGATCATGCCGGGGCTCGAGAACATCACGACGGTGCTCCCCTTCCGGGATCACCCCGACCGCTATTTCATGACGACCAAACAGAACTGCATGCCATGCGAGGGCTTTTTGCAGACGAAGGATGGGCGCTGGGATTTTGATCGGAAAGACAGCTTCTGCATCCTGGACTGGGGCCGCGTGTGTACGCCCTATTCCCTGGTCTGGTACTGGGGCAACGGATCCTGGCGGCATCTGGACGAGGCGGGAAAGGAGCATCTGTTCGGCTTTGAGATCACATGGGGCATTGGAGACGAATCCAACGCCACCGAGACCTGCGTGTTCTATGACGGAAAGGCGCACAAGCTCGGCGCCGTAGACGTGGCACGCTTTCCCAAGCCGGACCGGTACATGGAGCCCTGGGACTTCGTGTCCGAGGACGAGCGCTTTAAGCTCCGCATGGTTCCCTTCTACGATCATCACAGTGACCTCAACATCGGCGTCATGCGCATGCACAGCCATCAGGTACACGGCCTCTGGAGCGGGACGGTCACGCTGGACGACGGACAGATCCTCACTTTCCGGGACAAATACGCCTTCTGCGAATATGTGGAGAATCGCTGGTAGACAGAATAACCGGGATCAGCTGACGCCGATCCCGGTTTGTTGTTACATAGCTTCGATTTCTTTGATGTTGTATTCGTTTCCCGTGACGAGGAAGGTGTTGCCGCTGTGGCAGTAGGGACACTCCTTGCCATACTGCATGGTGGGGTAGGTCTGCCTGCAGTCCTGGCAGTAGGTGACGGCCTTGAGCTCCTCGATTTTAAGCTCAGTCTCCTGGAAGTGGTCGGTCTTAGCCCGGGCCCACTGCCAGAAATCCGTCAGGTAGCTCGGGATGATGCCGCTGACCTCGCCCACCTCCAGCGTGATGGAACCGACCTTCTTGAGGTCGTTTTCCACCATCAGCTTTTCCACGGTCTCGATCACATAATAGATGGTGCTTAATTCGTGCATTACTTTTTCCGGATGATGCGGATGCTCTGCTTCGCGGCATGCCTGAGCATCGGGCCGACCTTATCCTCGCACCGGACCATATTGGAGGCCTCGGGCACGTCGCGCTGGAGGTGGATGGCGTCGAACATGCAGCGCGTGGTGCAGAGACCGCAGCCGATGCACTTGTTCTGGTCCACAACGCTCACGCCGCAGCCGAGGCAGCGGCTGGCCTCCGCCTTGACCTGCTCCTCGGTGAAGGTGAGTCTGTCATGCTCGAAGGATCTGGCCTTCGCGGGATCGTGCTGAATCTCCTGGCGGGCGGGGCGATCAAAGCTGTCCACCGTGAGGACGATATCGTCCTTGTTGAGCTCGTAGAACTCGCGTAGGTTGCGGCCGCGGGTAAGGCTCTGACCCTCCTGGACAAAGCGGTGCAGGGACTCGGCGCCCTCACGGCCTGCGGCGATGGCGTCAATGGCGAACTTGGGCCCGGTGTACACGTCGCCGCCGACAAAGATATCGCTCTGCTCGGTCTGGTAGGTGATGGGATCGGCGATGGCGCTGCCCTTCTTGCCGGTCTTGAGCGCGCCGACATCCAGCGTGCCCCAGTCGATGGCCTGGCCGACGGCGGAGAGGACCGCATCGACCTCGATGGTCTCAAACTTGCCGGTGCCGACGGGGGATCTTCTGCCCTTCTCGTCGGGCTCGCCGAGCTCCATGATCTCGACCTTGAGACCGGCGACCTTGCCGTCCGCGCCGAGGATCTCCACGGGCGCGTTGAGGAAGCAGAACTTCACGCCCTCAGCCTTCGCCTCGGCGATCTCCTCCTTGTCCGCGGGCATCTCCGCCTCGCTGCGGCGGTAGATGACATAGGTCTCCGCGCCGAGACGCACAGCCGTGCGGCAGACGTCCATGGCCACGTTGCCGCCGCCGATGACGGCGGCCTTCTTGCCGATCGCGGGCTTCCCGCCGAGGTTCACCTCGCGCAGGAAGTCAACGCCGCCGTAAACACCCTGCAGCTCCTCGCCGGGGATGTTGAGTCTGGAGCTCTTTTGCGCGCCGATGGCGACATAAAAGCCCTTGTAGCCTTCTTTGCGCAGGTCCTCGATGGTGACGTCCTTGCCGACCTCGGTATTCATCCGGAACTTGACGCCCATCTTCTCGAGCACCGCGATCTCGCCCTTGAGGGCGCTGCGATCCAAGCGGTAGCTGGGGATGCCCATGACGAGCATGCCGCCCGGGGCCGGATTGCGGTCGAAGACTGTGACGTTCAGATAGCCCATGCGGGCGAGGTAGTAGGCGCAGCTCAGGCCCGCGGGGCCGGCGCCGATGATGGCGACCTTCTCCTCATAGGGCTTGTCGATGG
>CAMHEN010000161.1 GCA_946184165.1 uncultured Clostridia bacterium
GGTTTTTCCGGCGGGGTGGACTCCGCCGTGTCCGCCGTGCTGCTCAAAAAGGCGGGCTTTGAGGTACACGGCCTGTATCTCGACAACACGAGCGTGGCGGCAAAGCAGGAGGCCGTCGACTCCGCCGCGAAGATGGACGTGGAACTCACTGTCCTCGACGTGCATGATGCGCTGGAAGCGCGCGTCTGCCGCCCCTTCACGGACTGCTACCTGCGCGGCGAGACGCCGAATCCCTGCATTCTCTGCAACCCCACGCTGAAATTCCCCGCACTCCTGGAGGAGGCGGACCGGGTGGGGGCGGAGCTCGTCGCTACCGGCCACTACGCGCGGGCGGAGGGCGGCGCGCTCTATAAGGGCAGGCCGTCAAACGACCAGAGCTATATGCTATGCCGCCTGACAAAGGAACAGGTGCGCCGCCTGACCCTCCCGCTCGGAGGCTTTGAGAAGACGCAGGTGCGCGCCCTTGCGGAGGAGTTTGGTCTCCCTGCCGCCCACAAGAAGGACAGCATGGAGATCTGCTTTATTCCGGATAAGGACTACGCGGGCTGGCTCTCCCGCCGGGCAGCGCTGCCAGGCCCCGGGGACTTTGTCTTCCACGGGGCGGTGATCGGGCAGCACGACGGCATTGTGAACTGGACCGTGGGCCAGCGCATCCCGGGCCTCTATGAGGGGCGGAAGCTCTATATCGGCCGCATCGACGCGGAGCGAAACGAAATTGAGCTCGCTCTTTGGGAGGAGCTTTTCAAGACCGAGATCCTGGCGGGGGACTTCAACTGGCTCCTTGATGCGCCTGTGGGGAAGTTTATCCCCGCGAGCGTGCGCGTGCGGCACACCAAGTGGGAGGAGCCGCCCTGCAACGTCACCGCCGCGTGCGGGGACGTCGCGCGGATCCGGTGCGAAACGCCGGTGCGCGCCCCGGCCCCTGGGCAGAGCGCGGTGCTCTACCAGGGTGAGCGGCTCATCGGCGGCGGCTTCATTTTGCCTTCGTCGTCTCGCAATAATACCTAAGGGCATTTTTGCGAGACGAGAAGGGCCCAACTTGTTTTTCGCCTTACGAAGCGAAAAATCAGAGGCGTTCCCCCTCTGAACTCCCCCGCAGCGTCTGCTGATTGTGCGCCGTCCTGCCGGAAATCGCCTATTGAATGTTCTCTCCCGCTATGGTACACTGAGTCAATCCTGAAAGAAAAAAGGAATGTCTATGGATAACAGAGACACGACAAATAAACATGTGATCGAGCACTGGAAGCTCATGGCCGTCTGCCTGATGATCTGCGATTTCATTTCGATCCATCTGGCCTACTTCCTGGCTTTGTGGCTGCGCTATGACTGCATCTACTCCCACATCCCCCAGGTGCAGCGCATCTCCACGGCCCTCTTCACGCCACCTTACGCGCTGGCTGCCATTGCTGTTTTCTGGGCCTTCCGGATGTATCGGGGCATGTGGCGCTACGCAAGCTACAGCGAGCTTGTGCGCACGTTCTGCGGCTCCGTCACGGCGTCGCTGCTGCACAGCGTGCTCATCTCGCTCATCTTCACGCGCTTTCCTCTGTCCTATTATATCTGGGGCGCAGGGGCGCAGTTCGTGTTTCTGCTGCTGCCGCGCTTTGCCTACAGGCTGCTGCTGTTCTACAAGGTCGCCGCCTTCAAAAACGCGGAGAACACCAACCGCGTCATGATCATCGGCGCGGGCCAGGCGGGCCAGATGCTCCTGCGCGATATCAGCTCCAACCCCGACCTGCACGACAAGGTCGTCTGCATCATCGACGACAATTCCAACAAGTGGAACCGCTACATTGAAAACGTCCCCATCGTCGGCGGGCGGGAGGACATCCTCGCGAGTGTCAAAAAGTACCGGGTCAACAAGATCTACTACGCCATCACCAGCGCCCCGGCCGAGGACAAGAAGGAGATCCTCGGCATCTGCAGCGAGGCCGAGTGTGAGCTCAAGGCCCTGCCCAGCATGTACCAGCTCGTCACCGGCCAGGTCACGGTGAGCGCCATGAAGGACGTGGCCATCGAGGATCTTTTGGGGCGGGAGCCCATCAAGGCGGATCTCCGCGAGGTGTTTGAGTTCATCAACGGCAAGACCGTCCTCGTCACGGGCGGCGGCGGCAGCATCGGCTCTGAGCTCTGCCGTCAGATCGCTGCCCACGGGCCCGCGCGCCTCATCATCTTCGACATCTACGAAAACAACGCCTATGCCATCCAGCTCGAGCTCAAGCGCAAGTACCCGGACCTGAAGCTCGAGACGCTCATCGGTTCCGTGCGCGACAGCCAGAGACTCATGGAGGTGTTCTCCGCCTTCAGACCCCAGATCGTCTACCACGCTGCGGCCCACAAGCATGTCCCCCTCATGGAGGACAGCCCCTGCGAGGCCATCAAGAACAATGCCGTCGGTACATACAAGACCGCCTACGCCGCCATGCTCAACGGGTGCGAGCGCTTTGTGCTCATCTCCACCGATAAGGCCGTGAATCCCACGAACGTCATGGGCGCTTCCAAGCGCCTTTGCGAGATGATCATCCAGAGCTTCGACGCCAAGATCAAGGCGGGCTGCGCGGACGAGATCCCGCAGCTCTTCACCCACCTCGCGGACGAGCCCGCCGATCCCGACGGCAGCGGCGAGGTGTTCCGCAATACCCGCACGGAGTTTGTGGCGGTGCGCTTCGGCAATGTGCTGGGCTCCAACGGCTCTGTCATCCCGATTTTCAAGCGCCAGATCGAGGAGGGCGGCCCCGTCACCGTGACGCACCCGGACATCATCCGCTACTTCATGACCGTGTCCGAGGCGGTGAGTCTCGTGATGCTCGCGGGAACATACGCCCGCGGAGGCGAGATTTTTGTGCTCGACATGGGCAAGCCCGTGAAGATCGACACGCTGGCCCGCAACCTCATCAAGCTCTCCGGCTTCAAGCCGGATGTGGACATCAAAATCGTATACTCCGGCCTCCGGCCCGGGGAAAAACTCTACGAGGAGAAGCTCATGGCAGAGGAGGGCCTGCGCCAGACAGACAACAAGCTCATCCACATCGGCTGCCCCATCCCCTTCGACACCGATGAATTTCTGCAAAACATGCAGACGCTCACCCGCGCGGCCTGCAGCGGCGACCCGGATATCCGCCGCATCGTGATGCGCGCGGTGCCCACTTACCGCAGTGACGCCCTGCCCGCCGGGACGGCCGTACCGGAAAGGGAGCTGGTGACCGTATGAACCGCCACGCTGTTTTGCTGCAATGGCTGCAGATCGTGTGGGGGCTTCTGGTGTTCGCCTTCGGGGTACACCTCACCATCTTCGCCAATATCGGCCTTGCGCCCTGGGACTGTCTCGGCATGGGCATCGCCCGGCACACGCCGCTCAACTACGGTCTCTCCATGACATTCGTCGCCGTGACGGTGCTGGGCGTGGACCTTCTGCTGCGCGAGCGAGTAGGCTTCGGCACCGTGATCGACGCCCTGCTCACCGGGAACTTCGTGCAGATGTTCAATGACTTGAATCCCCTGCCCCCGAACCGGAACGTCTGGCTTGGCATCCTGCTGATGCTCGCAGGGTATGCCTTCAGCGCCCTCGGCATGTTTCTCTACATGCGGGCCGGCCAGGGCTGCGGGCCGCGGGATTCCCTGCTCATTGCCCTGGGAAAGCGCCTGCCAAAAATTCCCATCGGCTTTGTGGAGATCGGCCTCTGGGCGGCGGTGCTGCTCGCGGGCTGGCTTCTGGGAGGCCCGGTCGGGATCGGGACACTCATCGGTACCTTCGGCGCGGGCGCTGTGATGCAGGTCATATACAATCTCCTGCGCTTCGAGCCCCGCGACATCCGCCACCGCGATATTTTTGAGGTAAGCCGGACGCTGTTGGGCCGGGGATCGTGATACACCCGCCGGGGCTTTCGACGATGATTCGAGTCCCTCGCGGAGTAAAATAACAGCCACCCCCGATGGGGTGGCTGTTATTTTGGTGCTCCAGCGGGGACTCGCTTGCATTTGCGCCTTGCGACGGATCGGCGCAAATAAAAGAATCGACCATAATGACATTGGTTTGCGAACTGGTCGATGAACTCCCCACAGGGGCGTTCGATTCTGATTCGAGTCCCTCGCGAAGTAAAACAACAGCCACCCCCGATGGGGGTGGCTGTTGTTTTGGTGCTCCAGCGGGGACTCGAACCCCGGACACCCTGCTTAAAAGGCAGGT
>CAMHEN010000162.1 GCA_946184165.1 uncultured Clostridia bacterium
AGCGAGTGGGTCCTGGACGTGGACACCGTCATCATCGCCATCGGCACGAGCCCGAACCCTCTCATCCGCAACACCACCGGCGGCCTGACCTTCACCCGCAAGGGCGGCATTGAGGCCGACGAGGGCGGCGTGACCGCGCGAGAGGGCGTCTTCGCCGGCGGCGACGCCGTGACCGGCGCCGCGACCGTCATCCTCGCCATGGGCGCAGGCAAGGCGGGCGCCCAGTCCATCGACAAATATATCCGGAGCAAGGAATAATCCCCTGCTGAACAAAAAAAACAGGATCGCATCTGCGATCCTGTTTTTTTATCAGTTGTTCACGCCGTGGTGCATGCCGGGGCTGTCGAGCTGGAGGGCCTTGAAGCTGTAGCCGTTGGCCCGGCCCCATTCCAGCACGCTCTCCACCGCGGCGACGCTGTAGTCCTTGATGTCGTGCTGCAGGACGATGGAGACGCGGTGCTCGGCGCAGCCCTCCTTGATGTTCGTGGCGATCTGGGTGGTTTTGCTGGTGTCGCCCGCGTCGCCGGAATAAACGTTCCAGTCAAAATAGCGGTAGCCCATGTCCGTCATGGCGCGGGTGAGGCGGCTCATGATGCCTGGGTTGAAGTTCGAGACTGTGTTGGAGCTGCCGCCGGGGAAGCGGAAGAGGCGTGTGTACTCGCCCGTCTGCTGCTTGATGATCTCCTCCATGTTGAAGAAATCCTCGAAGAAGGCATACTCGCTCGCGTAGATCTTGTTGTAGTCGTGGGTGGAGGTGTGCACCCCGATGGCGTGGCCCGCGCGGTAGGCCCTGCCGATCTCGTCATAATAGCGCGGGTCCTGGGAGGTGACGAAGAAGGTGGCCTTGGCCCCGTAGCGATCCAGCACGTCCAGAAGCCGTGCGGTGTAGGGGCTGGGCCCGTCGTCAAAGGTGAGGTAGATGGTCTTCTCCGTGGGGGTGACGGTCTCCGGCGCCGGCACGGGCACGACGGTCACGTTCCGCACGGCGCTGATGGTCTCGCCCAGTTCGCTTGTGATGGAGTAGGTGATCGCGTAGTCTCCCGCAAACCAGGGGACGACCTCCCCCTCCGTGACGAGATATGCGCTCAGATCGCGGCCGAGACTGTCGGTGACCACGGCGCCGGGATCCTGATACCAGAGCGACGCCTGCATGACGGTGTTCTGCTCGCCGAGGAGTGTGATCCGGGGCGGCTGATAGTTGATGTTCGGCAGGGGCCGGTCAATCGAAGCGGTGTTGCCGCTGCTGTCGGTGACGGTGTACTGCACCCGGTCGTCCAGCTTCACACGGCGCACCTTGCCGGTGAGATCTCCGTCCACCGCGTCATAGGCGCTGTAGCCCTCCTCGGCATAGCCGGTCATCCAGCTCGGCTCATAGCCCTCCACGTGCCTGAGTTCAATGACAGGGGGCGTGGTGTCCACCACGGAGACGCGGCGTTCGACACTGTAATCCTCAAAGGCGAAGCGCACGGTATAGCGCAGCACATAGCTGCCGAGACGGCGGCTGTCCACCGCGCCGAGCGTCTGCACATCGAGCCGCCTCTCGCTCTCGCCGAAGAGATTGCCGGTCGTTACGGCGTAGACGCCGGGGTCGCGGAAATCGGTGCCGTACTCCACGGTCATATCCTCGTCGCCGTAGAGATAAAAGCGCACCGTGCGCGCGTCGACAAGCAGGATGATCGCCGCCGTTGTGAGCAGCCATATGAGGATCACCAGGGCAACGACCAGGCCCCGTGTTCTTTTTCTTGATCTTGTCCGTGCCATACGAAATCCTTTTCTGTCTGTAGTTGATTCTGCAGGATAGTATACACCATTTTCCCCGCCCTGGGAACGCCTTTTCCGAAAATTCCTTTTAAAGCCTTCCCCTCAACGGCGGGCCGCCGAGGGCGTCGGCCCCTACGGAGAACGGCGGGCAGGAACAGAGCCGGGAGCCTGCGGGCGGGCTGAGCTACGCGGAGGCCGCGAACGAGGTGGTGGCCGACGCCTGCGAGACCATGCTTGTGAATTCCGAGGCCGTGCAGCGCCTCGCTTACGCCCACTACGGCACGGCGCGGAAGATCTGGGAGCACATCAAGGGCGTGTTCCGGCGGATGCAGCAGCGCGCGGAGCCCCAGAGCCGGGAGGCTGTGCTGCTCAAAAACCAGTATGATACCATGCGTGTGATGTGGGACAACGCGCTCGAACAGGCTGTGAAAAACAGCAAGGCTGCGCAGGCCGAAGCAAGCACCGAGGTCACCAAAGAAAAATCAGCTCCGGCGAGCGAGGCTGTGGAGTGGCAAAATTCTGAACGTGAGGAACATTTTGCCCGGGATAAATTCTTTGATCGGCAGGTCGATCAGTGGGACAAAAAGACTGACGGCACCCGGATAAAGGTCGGCGAGCTGAAAGAAGGAAGTGCCCTTAACCGTGTCGGGTTCCCTGCAACGGGTATGTGGTTCGACGTCGGCAAGATCAGAAAGAGTTTCGGAAAGCATGGCGATCACCTGACGCGGGAGATCCTAAAGCAGATTCCGAATGTTCTGAGTGATCCTATCGCAATCACAGAATATCGAGGCCCTGACGGAAGTATCAGAAATACAGTCAATGTGTTCGGTCTTGTGCTCCCGGATGGGAAAACGCCTGTTGTTGTCGGTGTGATGATGACGAAAGCAGTGAACGGCACTACCGTTATCAACAAGATACGGACAATCCATGCCCACGGTAATGCGGTCATCAATGATGCCAATATTCTGTATCTGAATGAGGACAAAAAAAGAACCCGCAAATGGTTCCAAGTTTGCGGCAACTCTGTGCCGTTAAACGGAACCACCTTCGGGCTCATTCGCAGTATAGCATATACAGAGAAAAATAGCAACACTAAAGAAGAAATTGCCGATCAGAATCGTGGTCGTGCGGACAATAGTCCGGTGACGGCTCCACCCAGAAAGGCAACTCCTTCTAAAGAAAAAACAGATTCCGAAATGGAGGGCGTTGCAGAGAAAGCTGCAATAACCGTTCCTACAGAACCTGTTTCTAAGAACATTATAGCAGGAGCAGCGGCAGAAAGCAACACTGATTTTCAGTCTTCCCTCCGGGATGATACGAGCGGGGACACGGAGGCGGAGACGGCGGAGCGGGTACGGAGCTACAACCGGCTCAAGGCGGACAACGAGGCCATGCGGCGGCAGCTTGAGCGGGCCCGCCGGGAGATCAAGCCGACGAAGGAGGCGAAGGTCAGCCGCTCCGACGCGGTGAAGGCGGCGAAGAAGATCCTGGAGGGCATCCGCTGCGGCGTGGACGCTCTCGGCACGGCAGAGAACCGGATGTGCGAGGCGTGGAACAGCGAGGATAAGAAGACCAGGGACGCTATCCCCCGATTGACTTTCATTCCGGAGACTGCTAAAATGTTGTCAAAGAAGGAAAGCCATCGGAACACCGGTACTTTTACAAAGGAAGTGATTGTTTGAAACTCACGCCTGAGCAGCAGGCCATGCTGGACGGCGCGCAGGGCGAAACCATGGCCAAGGTCGTCAAGACTCTCGTCATGTACGGCAACGCCTTCGGAGCCGAACGCATGGTCCCCATCACCGGCAAGTGCGGCCACACGGTGATCTCCTTCGGCCTGAAGGCGATCCAGCCGGTCTATGATCTCTATGACCAGCTCATCGAGGCAGGCCTCACCGCGGGGCAGAAGTTCACCGCCGATCCGCGCCCCATCGACCCCAGCGTCCCCTCCAGCCTCCTGGAGGATATCGTCTTCAAAAAGATCATGTACACCCATCAGGCCAAATATGAGGCGCAGCTCAAAAAACTCGGCATCACGAAGGACGAGGATTACACCTGCACCTGCTATCTCGACCAGGTGGGCAACAAGCCCGGGAAGGGCGACGTGCTGAGCTGGGCCGAATCCTCTGCCGTCGTGTACGCAAACTCCGTCCTCGGCGCGCGGTGCAACCGCAACTCCGGCATCATCGAGCTCATGGGCTCCGTGGCGGGCTTTGTCCCGGAGTTCGGCCTTCTCACGGACGAGGGGCGAAAGGCCGGCTGGGTCGTGGAGCTCCGCTGCAGGGAAAAGCCCGAGGCGCAGCTTCTCGGCTCCGCCATCGGCATGAAGGTCATGGAGGAGGTCCCCTA
>CAMHEN010000163.1 GCA_946184165.1 uncultured Clostridia bacterium
GTGATCCTGCCACTTTGATCTGTTTTTACTGCCAGCTTTTCATAAAATGACAGCAAAACCATACGCAGCTACTGTCACTTTCCCTGCTATTTCAACTGGATCGTGATTGTAGCTGTATTTTTTATGAATTCTACTGCTAATCTTTGAAATATTGACAGAAAGGAGCGCCAATTTTGACAGAAGAACAAAAGAAACTGCTCCAGGCAAAACACCGGCTGGAGGAAGCCCAGATGAGAGACCGGGTAAAGGAACGAAAGGCCCGGACACGAAGGCTGATTCAGGAAGGTGCTTTGATCGAAAAGTATTATCCTGATGCGACGAAAAAGAGCTTGGAAGAGCTCAGCGCGATATTACAAGAAAAATTCACATGACGAAAGTTGGGGCGTTCTGGGGGAACCGGAGCGCTCCGTTTTCTTTTTTCCCGAAGGGCGCACTTACTCACCACCTGCCCGCAGGGCAGGTGGTGGCAGCCTTCCCGTTGGTCAGGCCGTGCGCTCTGCGAGGCGGATTGCGCTCTCTGTGGAGAGCGCCAGCCAATGCTGCCGGGACTGCGGTCCCGGTCATCATTGTCTGCGCGGAGGGATCGCTGCGGCGCTTCCCCCGCCTGCGAAAACCTGCCACCGGCAGCTTTGTCGCAGATATGGACGATGCTTCACCGCAACGTCCATTTTCTTTTGTTTACGACAAAAGAAACAAAACCGCCCCTTATAGGGGACAGAAAGGACGTGAATGATTATGGCGATATATCACCTCGAAGCGAAGGTCGTCAGTCGAGGCGCGGGACGCTCGGCTTGCGCGGCCTCGGCCTATATGAGCTGCTCCGCCATCTACAACGATTACGACGGCGTTCAGCATGATTACACGCGCAAGCAGGGGCTTGTTTGGGAGCATGTCTTCCTCCCGGATCGTGCCCCTGCGGAGTGGCACGATCGTGCGGCCTTGTGGAATGCGGTGGAGGAAGCCGAGAAAACGAAGGACAGCAGACTGGCCCGTGAGTTCGTCGTGGCTCTGCCCGTTGAGTTGGACAGACCGGACTGGATCGATCTGCTGTCGAAGTTTATTCAGGAGCAATTTGTCAACGAGGGCATGTGTGCCGATGTGGCGATCCACGACACGGACGGCCATAATCCCCACGCACATATCCTACTGACCGTGCGGCCTCTCAACGAAAACGGCACCTGGCAGCATAAGACGGAGAAGGAATATCTCTGTGTAAAGGATGGAGAAGAACGCGGCTTTACCGCTGCGGAGTTCAGGGAGGCACAGAAGGACGGATGGGAAAAGCAGTATCAGTATAAGATCGGTAAGAAGAAAGAGTACATGGCTCCATCTGTCGCCGAGGCGCAGGGCTTGGAACGTACCTCCAAGTATCCGAAGAGCACCAAGTATGGCAGGCAAAATCCGATCTCCGAGCGCTGGAACAGTGACGAGCAGCTTTTAATTTGGCGCGCTGCCTGGTCGGATGAGGTCAATCTCTGCCTGGAGCAGAAGGGGCTGGACGAGAGGATCGACCACCGCAGCTTTGCCGATCAGGGCAAGGACGAACAGCCCACGATCCACGAGGGCGTAGCCGCCCGCGCGATGGAGAAGAAAGGCATCGTTTCGGATCGCTGCGAGCTGAACCGGCAGATCAAACGGGACAATGCCCTACTGCGGCAGCTCAAGGCCGAGGTACAGAAGCTGGTAAAAGCTGTGCAGAATACGATCCCCGCGCTGGCGCAGTCCATGGAAAAGCTGCGGTCGAACATGATCGTGTTTGCGTATCAGGTCGCTTATGCAAGCGGCATCGTGACGAAGACGCGGGAAGATATGGCGGATGTTGTTTCGGGCTTCACGCAGTACAACACCGTCACCGGGCAGATCAAGCAAAAGCTGGCGGAGAGAAAGAAGTTGTTGCTTGAGAAGCAGAAGCTCTCACCTTTGCAGTTGGCTGAGAATCGTCGGCTGAATGCCAAAATCGCCGAGCTGACAGAGGATCTGGAGGAGCTTAAATCTGAGAAAGAGCAGGTCATCTTTTCCTTTGGCAAGGCTGACGACAAGGGCATGAAGGACGTGAAGACCTGGATCGACAGTCGAGAGGCACAAATTCAGAAGGCCGAGGCCGCCGAAGCGAAATACGGCGCAGAGCTGGACAAGGCATTGGTGGAGTATCACGATCTGGAAGCCCGTGTCGAAGAGCTTGACCCGGAGGAACTGAAAACAGCCCGTCTCTCCCTCCGCCCGGAGGAAGAAAAGCGAGCTGTTTCTAAAGTAGAAGATGCCTATGGCAAGCGCTACGATTACGCTACAATGCGTGAGGCGAAAAAGCAGGTTTCGGACTTGCTTGCTGAGGAACGTGTCGACGGCAAACCCTGGTCAGTTCGACGGGATTTGCAGCAGATGCAAGAACAAATGCGTGTGAGGGAGTTCAATCAACATCAGCCTCGAAAGAAAAGCAAGGGATGGGAGAGGTGAGAATGATGCATATATTCTGCGGAAATTATAGTCGCAGAGCTTTGAGTATCGCTTTCCTTCTTGATCAACGACTATTGTTATTTCAATTCTATTGAGTTGGTATGCCTTGGGTTATGCAGATAAGATTTTCATCGCCTATTTTGTGGCCTCGTATTTGAACGCCGTGGCCGAGGCTGGAAAAGCGAAGCGCCCTGTGCTTATGGCCGCCAACTGCTGGCTGGACAAGGGCGAGGTCGCGGGCAAATTCCCCAGCGGCGGCCCTGTCTCCCGTGTGATGGAGGTCTGACAGTATGAATAGGGGCTGCCTTTTTTCGGCAACCCCAGTTAAGTTAGTGTTGAAAGGGATCAAATCACATGGTATTCCTTCAGCAGCTTTTCCACGTCGGTTCCTCTGATGAAGTCGAGCGCTTTGCCAACGGCGATTTTTTCCTTGAAGCCCAGTTTCATCTCCGTGAGTGGCGCACCATCCCGCATACTGATCGTCGCCTTCAGAAGATCACGGACATCATAGATACTGCCCCAGACCTCCGGGACGCCGCGGTCCACGTTCATGAGGGTGTAGACCGCCACCATGGCCGTGCGCATGGAATACTCCGTGGTGAATACGGTATCTCTCGGAACCTCTGCGAAATTGCCGAGGAATGCGAAGTTCACGGCTCCCTCCGGCACGACTTCGGGTCTGTCGCCTGCAGTCCGCGGCATGAAATACGCACTGGCGAACGGCATCATAACAGGAATCGTTCTGGCGCTGTCGGAGGCCAGCTCCTCAATCTGTTCTACAGGGACGCCGAGATGGTACAGCCATTCCATGCAGATCTCCTTGCCGGTGCAATCGCGCATGTTCTTTTTGACGTAATCGCCGGGGCGATCGGTGAACAGCCCATAGAGCCACACCAGGCACTGATCCTTCGGCTGGGAATGGAACTGCGGCTGGCGGTTGATCGTCCAGCTCAGGAGCCAGCCGGAATCTCTGGCGGTCACAATGCCGCCGGTGACAACCTTGCCAGACAGGGGGTCGCGCTGGCAGATATTTTTGATATAGGGCAGGATTTTGTCATCCAGCGTGTTGACGGTAACGCCCATCCAGTTGCATTCTTCCGGATTGCCATAAAACTTCTCAGGGTGACCGAAGGAGGGATCCTGCGCGGCGATCTTGCGCCACAGATCGAAGGAACCGCCGGGACGGATCTCCTTGATGTACTCACAGGTCTTATCCTGCCCGCCAATCGAGGAGTTCTCTACGTTGCTGCCGTTCGTGATGAAAAGATAATCGCTTTCGGTCAGATCCAGAAACTCCTGGCGGCCGTCCACGAGAAGCTCCACAC
>CAMHEN010000164.1 GCA_946184165.1 uncultured Clostridia bacterium
AGGTAGTAGCTGAGCTTTTCGTAGGGGCTCACACCGGGGATGTCCTTGATGGCGCTCTCCACCGGGACAACGCGCATCAGGCCGTAGCCGTCCGGCAGGATGGGTCCCATGGTCTGCATGCGCAGGCGGGTGTATTCCTCAAAGGCGCGGCCGATCTCGGGGTGGGCGGTCATGAGGGGGACGTTGTTGACCATCATCTCGAGGATGCCGGGGGCAAAGATCTGCATGTAGTAGACGTCCTCGCCGTCCTTCTCGCTGTAGGTGCGGCGGAACACGCCGTAGTAGACGAGGTTGTCGAGGGAGGGCATGATCTGCTCCACCGTTTTGCCGACTTTCTTGGCAAGCCAGCCCGCCGTGCGCTCCTTGCGCAGGCCGGCCGCGATGGCGATATCGGCCTCGTCGTCGCTCACGACACCCGCGAGGCTGTAGTACTCGGGGGCGTTTTCGTCGATCTTGTTGACCACGCCGGAAATGCCGCCGATGACATGACATAGCTTTACGATTTTCGGTCTGAGATGTGCCATTTCTAATCTCCTTCCATATAAGCTCCCTTTGCGAAAGGGAGCTGTCGCGAAGCGACTGAGGGATCGGCCGTATGGCATCATACCGGGTATCGATCCCTCCACCGCAAGCGGTCCAGGCAAGCTTTGACTGTCGCGCGTTTCTCGCGCTTCAGAATCTCCCTTTTTCCAAAGGGAGGTTCATTCTGTTATCCGTACACAAATTCCATGCGGAAATTTTTTTTCTCCGTGTCGCCGCTGACGCGGTACACGTCACCCTCCCGCTCGACCGTGACAAGCAGTTCGTCCCCGAGTTTTGCCTCGTTTGCGTATTCCACGGCAATGGAGCGCAGGGGACGTCCCTCGGCCGCGGCCGGGATGCGATCCTCCGCAAGGTCAAAGTAGCGGGTGTTGTTCATGTGGCCGTTTAAGTCCACATAGCTGTAGGGCACCGTGAACGCGGATGCCCGCCCCTCCTTGGCCCGCAGGGGCGGCGAGGGCAGCGCGATCTCATTTCCGGTCTTCTCGCCCTCGATCACCACGCCGTAGCGGTCCGGGAAGACCATGCGCCGGGTCTCCTGATCCACCAGCGCCCAGAGCGCGCTTGCCGAGACGAGGGTGTTCCCGCTCTCGTCCAGCACCCGGTAATAGCGCGGGAAGAGCAGGTGCATGGTGTCGCCGGGCCAGGACTCGAGGGTGATCACTTCGTCGTATTCCGGCATGCGGCTGATCTCCGCCCGCTGCAGCGTCACCATCCAGAGAAGGCCCCGGTCCAGGGTCATCTCCCGGCCCATGCCGAGCTCCTCGGTGTGGCGGATGGACGCCTCCTGCATCAGTTCAAAGAGCCTCGAGGTGCGAAGCCGCCGGTACAGCTCCACATCCTTGTTGCGCAGGCGGAGTGTGGTTGAATAAACGCTCATTTCTTCGGCAGGCGCTTCATGATGGCGTCGGCCACATCGCCCATGGTGGAGAGCTTCTGCCACTGGCGCTCGGGAATGCGCACGTCAAACAGGGCTTCGAGCTTGCAGATAACGAGGATAAAGCCCATGGAGTCAATGGCGGTCTCGGTGTTGATGACGGTGTCTTCGTTCAGTTCCGTGCCGGCCATCTCGGGCACGCAGTCGCGGATAACCTGACGGATCTTTTCAAGTACTTCTTCTCTGGTCATAATGTCTCCATTTCCTGTTGTAGTTCCCAACGTTTGATTTTCCCCGTGGCCGTGCGCGGCAGGGGGTGATTGATTACGTACACGCCTGTGATCTGTCGACCCCTCGGCTGCTCGGCCATGAGGGGGCGGAGTTTCATTTCAATGTCCTTTGCCTCCGCCTCGCCGGAATAGACGAGGGCGGGTCTGCCGTTTTTGAGCACCACCGCAAGTTCCGGATGGCCGAGGGTCTGCATGATGGCCCCCTCATACTCCGGCAGGAAGAGCTTCGTGCCGTCGGGCAGGACGAGCATGTCCTTCTTGCGCCCCGTGATGTGGAGCCTGCCGTCTTCGTCAAACCTTCCCAGGTCGCCGCTGTAGAGAACACCGTCCTTCAAGACGGCCTCCGTGTCCTTGGGACGCTTGTAATAACCCTGCATCACGCAGGTGGGCGCCTGAATAAGGATCTCCCCGTCGTCGGCGATGGTGATCGTGTCGTCGGGGCAGACCTCCATGGCGAAGGGGTCGCCCGAAACGCTGATAGCCACGCCGGAGCTCGTTTCGGTCAGTCCATAACCGAAGCTCACGCGCAGGCCCTTGGCCCCCGCCGCAGCGAGAAGGGCCGGCGGACAGTCGCCCGCGCCGACGAGCACAAGCTTGAGTTCGTCATTCAAAAGCCCGCGCTGCAGCAGGAAGCCCAGCAGCAGCGGCACCACCGATACGGCGGTGGGCTTAAAGAACGCGCAGTCGTCGGCGTAGTGCCTCGGTCCGCGGCCGAGAGCGACAGCCGCCCCGCAGCTCAAGCCCCACAGAAGTCCGCACACAAAGCCGAACACGTGGCCCAGCGGCAGGATGCACAAGAGCATATCGTCCGGCGTCAGCGGCAGCTTTGCCCCGCCGTTATACGCGCTCTGGCACAGGCTGTGATCGGTCAGCACGACGGCCTTGGCCTGTTCCGTCGTGCCGGAGGTGAAAAAGAGAAGTTTCCCTCCCCCGTCCTGTGCCCCGTCCGTGAGGTACGGTTTCAGATCTTCGCACAGGTCCTCATCGCCCCAGAGCCGGTCCACGTCTGTGTATTGCAGGAGTTTCCCCAGCGTTTCGTCCGGCAGGGACGCGTCCAGCATCACGGTCTGGAGCCCCGCCGCAGCCGCGGCGAAAATCTCCACGATGCAGTCCCTGCTTCCGTCGGCCAGGATGCCGATGCAGCTTCCGCCATCGGCTTTGAGCGCTTCCGCCCGCGCGTCTACCGCATTGAGCAGCTCGGAAAAACTGAGGGTTTTCTTCCCGTGATCGTCATAGATCAGGGCGGGCGCGTCGGGCGTTTTCTCCGCCCAGAAGCTCAGCATGTGATGAAAAGAATCGAATCGCAAATCGTCACCTCCAAAGTACGATTTGAACGCATAAATCTCTGACAATAATATAGC
>CAMHEN010000165.1 GCA_946184165.1 uncultured Clostridia bacterium
AGCGCCTGCGCCTTTTTCTCTCCTATGCCCTTGATGTAGCGTACATCGGTATTCAGATCGCTCATGTCTTACTCCACATAGCGAAGCGTATAGCTGTTGTTGGTCAGGGTGAATTTTTCGATCAGGCCCTTGGTGCAGATGACCTCGTTGTCGGTGTTGACCAGCACCATGTCAAATCCGCCGTACTGCCGCCAGTAGTTGAGCGCTTTGCTCTGGCCCAGCACGAACATGGCGGTGGACAGGCAGTCGGCCAGGGTCCCGTCCTCGGTCACGATGGTGACGGACTTGAGGGTATTGTTGATGGGCCTGCCGGATTCGGGGTTGATGAGGTGGTGGTAGGTCTTGCCGTTCTGGATGAAGAAGCGCTGGTAAGTGCCGGAGGTGACCACCGCGATCTGGCCCACGGACAAGACGCCCACATAGCTTGCGGTGTTGTTCGGGTCCTGCACCGCCACATTCCAGAGGGAGCCGTCGGGCTTGACGCCGAGAGTCTGGACATTGCCGCCGAGGGAGACGATGCCGCTCTTCACGCCGACGTTGCGCATGGCGCTGATGGCGTTGTCGGCCGCGCAGCCTTTCGCCACCGCGCCGAAGCTGATGGCGGTATTCGCCGGGAAGGACACCGCGTAGGAACCCGAGCTCGGGAAGCTCGTCAGCACCATCTTGTCAAAGCCGCGGCGCACAAGATCCTCCATCAGTTCCTCGTCGGAGGGCACATAGTAGCGCCCGCTGTCAAAGCCCCACTTCTGGATCACGGGATAGATGGTCAGGTCCAGCGCGCCGCCGCTCTGCTTATACACGGTCTGCGCAGTGGAGAGCATGTTCGCCACCTGGCCCGAGATGGAGACGTTGCCGCCGTTTGCGGTATTGATCTGATGGGTAATGCTCGTTTCGATGCCGGGGTCAAGCATGTCGTTCATGGACTGGATGACGCCCTGCGCGGCTGTGAGGCCCCGCTCGGCGTTGCGCCCGTAGGCCGTCAGCGTCATGATCGTGTCCATGGCGAACACCTGCCGCTGCGCCATTTTTGATTCCCCGCACGCCGCCAGCGGCAGCACCATGCACAGGCACAGGCAGACGAGCAGTGTCTTTTTTATCACGGAAGGCTTTTTCATCGGGCAGTCCCCTTTGATGTCGAAAAGATTTCTGAGGCAAAGTATAAATCGCACTTGCCATCGGCTGGAAAGTTTGCTATAATATCATGCGTTCCCGTGAAGGGCCGCTGAGATTTTATGATATCATTATATCAGAATCCGCGGTTCTTGTAAATACGGGGCCTATATACGCGGCTGTAGCTCAGCTGGATAGAGTGCCAGACTCCGACTCTGGAGGTCGTGGGTTCGAATCCCGTCAGCCGTACCACGTCAAAACAACACCATGAGGTCGTAAGCCTCCCCGCAAGGCGGCGTCCGGTCGACCGATGGTGTTGTTTTTCCTTTCCAAATCGGAGGATTCACGGGGATCCTCCGATTTGGTATAAACGGGAACTGAGTCCTTCTTCCTTTCCAACTCGGAGGTCTCGCGGGGGACCTCCGAGTTGGTATAAACGGGGGTTTGAGTCCGTTATGAACACCTACCAAACGCAAAAAATCCGAACCGGTTGTTCCCTGTGGGAGACGGGTTCGGATTTTGTGTTATCTTTGGGCATGATTATTACAGAAATGGTGTAAAGCGTTAAACCCGAACCTCAGAATAAAACCAGGAAAAAGAATCGGAGGGTTGGATTATGCGAAAGCTGATTTCCTGCAAGTATCATGAGGACTCCCAGACCGTGGAGCTGCTGTAACAAATTGCTTTCACGCAAGCTTCAAATCTTCAGCAGCGCAGCAGCGACATCATTGACGTTTGTGCCGGTCGGCCCGGTGACGATCAGCCCGCTTACCGCTTGGAGCGCGTGATAGGCGTCGTTGTCCCTCAGCACATCGAATACGGAGATCCCGCGCTCTGCCAGCGCCGCGCAGGTTTCGCCGTCAACATAGCCGCCGGCGGCATCGGTGGGGCCGTCCGTTCCGTCGCTGCCCACGGAGAAGACCGCCGCACCGGGAATGTCTGCAATGCCGGGAGCCGCAGCAAGCGCCAATTCCTGATTTCGCCCTCCGAGGCCGTGCCCGGTCAGGTGTACGATAGTTTCACCGCCTGCGATAAACGCGAGAGATCTGTCGGACTGAAAGTGGCTTTTGAGAATACTTGCAAGGAAGCTGCCCGCCTCCCGCGCCTCGCAGCAGAGCTGATCGGTCAGGATGATGGGATCATATCCGAGCTTTTGCGCAGCGGCAGCAGCGGCGGCGCAGAGCTCACGCACAGACCCGTTTACGTGCGTCTCCACATTCTGGAGCGTTTTCGGTGTCTCCTCGTCCAAAAGCTTTTCAGCATTCGGGCTGAGCTTCAGATCATATTTCGCGGCGATGGCCCTTGCCTGTTCGCAGGTGCTGCTGTCGGGGCATGCGGGGCCGCTTGCGATCATGTCCAGAGGATCACCCAGGATATCGCTCAGCACGATGCTGAGGACCTTTGCCGGGGCGCAGGCCAGGGCGAAGCGGCCCCCTTTCACGGCGGACAGGCGCTTGCGGATCGTGTTCATCTCCACGATATCCGCGCCGCTTGCCAGAAGCTGACGCGTGATGTCCTGCAGTTCTTCTCCGGGGATACGCGGCAATTCAAAGAGGGCGCTGCCGCCGCCGGAGAGCAGAAAGATCACCGTGTC